>JAQBYJ010000073.1 GCA_027622555.1 Verrucomicrobiota bacterium | reverse complement strand
GACTCATTGTTCTCATTTTATGCATTGTTTAGCACAACATGTCTCCCATTTTTCGGGGCAGGCTCAATCAGTAAGGTAGTCAGTCTTTTTGAGATGGTTTTCATAACAAGGCAGGAAATGTAAAGAAATGCCAGAATCGAAATGGTTCCGTCTATTCCTATGCTTCAACGGCAATTCAATCTCGTGATGAAACGCCTGGGCAAAGGAATAAGGAGATTTTAATCTTTTTTAAATTCTGGACCAAAGGCGTTGGGAAGCAAATCTCTCAACGAGGTTTCGCCGGTTAAATTCCCTTCAAAATCTCCAAGAACAAGCTTCAAATCAGGAGCAAATTCGTTCAATACCTGCCGACACGCGCCACAGGGGTAAACGCCACCCACAGAACTTATAGCCATCATTTCAAAATCACGTTCGCCTTCTGATATGGCTTTAACCACCGCGGTTCTTTCAGCGCAATTGGCCAATCCATAAGAGGCATTCTCAACATTGCAGCCAGTGTATACTTTCCCTGATTTGGTGAGGAGAGCTGCCCCTACACGAAAGTTTGAATACGGTGAGTAGGCATGTTTCGCGGCTTCAGTCGCAACGGATATTAGTTCCAATGGATCCATAACAATAAGCAACTCCTGGCCTAATCCAAAAGTAGTGACTCCAGTGTCAACTTCATCATATCGGTAAATGTCGTTTGCCGTTCTTCTGAAGAGATTTTTTCTCCCGTCCGGATTTGATCCGACACGGTGCACACCGCTAGAGCAGAGGTTCCACACTCCGCGGCAACTCCGTAAAGTCCGGCCGCTTCCATCTCGACACCGTATATCCGCATAGCCTCCATGCGATCAAACAATTCGGGGATAGGAGTATAAAAAAGATCGGCTGAAAAGAGATTACCCACCCAGGGAGTAATCCCTAATGCCTCCGCAGCTGTAACCGCGTTTTTCAATAGTTTATAATCCGCGATCGCCGCAAAATCAAAACCCATGAACCGCGCACGATTCACACCCGAGTCAGTGCAGGCGCCCATCCCGATGATGATGTCGCGCACTTTAACTTTCGTGTCGACGGCACCACAACTACCCACGCGAATTAAGTTTTGCACTCCATACTCCGTATAAAGCTCTTTCGCATAAATCGAAATGGAAGGAATTCCCATTCCGCTACCCATCACCGAAACCTGCTTACCCTTATAACTGCCGGTGTAACCAAACATATTCCGAACCCGATTCACTTCTTTCAAATCGTCCAGAAATGTCTCGGCAATAAATTTGGCCCGCAACGGATCACCCGGCATTAATACGGTTTCGGCGAAATCGCCCGCTTTAGCTTCAATGTGTGGAGTCGGAATAGACATGATAATTTATAAAGTGGGTTGCGTTAAAACAAGAAAGCACCGTGCCTGGTTCAGGTCGAAACATTTTGGAAACAAATCTGGCAAATGTTTCCAATCGTCAAACCCAGGTATGTTAGCTTCCACGTTTTGCTTTATACCTTAGTCCCAGAATTAATATTCCCAGCATCGTAAATGCTGCTCCAGCAATAAGGATTATATTCCGCTTCTTTGTCTCTGAAGCGATAAAATCAGCGAATGAAAGGACCGATTGATCCCCTGCTGTTATTGAGAGGATAACATTATTTTTCCCGCTGGATTTATACCGAATCTTGATAGTCGTTCCCGATGTGAGTTGAGAAGAATATTTGTCGAGATTTACTCTTTCCGGCTCTCGGAGGAAGAAGCGCTCACCAGATTGCAGACTCAACCAGAGCTCAAAGTAATCCGAGGATCCTTCTTCGAATCTTAGAACTTCATTTTTTGCAAGGAGCCCTTCTGATGCGAGGTAGTCTTCTTCCTTGGCATTGGGTCCTTCAAGTAGGGTGAATGCCATCACAACTGAAATTATTGAAATGCCAAAAGATCCAAGTGCGTTCTTTTGATACTTATCCCAAACACGTTTTGGTTTCTTGGGGTTGCGCCATTGCCTAAACCTTTCATCAATTATTTTAGCAATGAGATCATAGTTTTCCCAAGTATCTTCGACGTCGTATAGATTGTCTGCGAGCTGACCAAGCGACTCTGAATAATCTGAATTATAGAGGTTGGATTCGTAATAATGCTCAGCAAAACGGTTGCCTTCCTCGCTTAAGTCTTCATCCCCAAATTTTTCATCACACTCCTTGAACAAAAATTCGGTGCCCGTCATAGTTCGGTTTCGAACAGCCTCCAACGAGACCACGGATTCTTCTTTATGAAACTGTCCCTCGAGTCCGCTTATAATACACCAAGCTAAAAACATCCCGATGCGCGTACCTCCTCGTTCAGGTGGCGCATCCATAGGAAAATCTTCGCCATCATAATGCCAGTCTGCTCTGTCGTAGGATCCCATCGTTTGTTTAGGTAATGTGAAGGTTGTTCTTGGAAAAACTTCTCGGAATTGAGATGTTCGGCTAGTCGATTTTAGGCTCTCCTCGGGCCGCATGCCAAACACGGATAACATAAACTAATTTCTCATCATCCAAGATTTCATAAATGATCCGGTAGGGGGAATATATCAGTTCTCTCAGGGCTTCAATATTCAGTTCTGGAATTTTTCTTCCACTCCATGGCTGTTGGGAAGCCTGCTCAACATGATCTACAAGTCCGAGACCAAATCGTTCCGCCGAAACAGGATCGTCTGCGGCGATGAAACTCACCAGTTGCTTCAGATCCTCTTGGGCAGATTCGGTCCAAACTATTTGGTAATCCATTCCTTCAGGTTTTCTTTAACTTCCTGATGAGGGATTACTTTCCCTTCCCTTACCTCCTGCCGACCGCGTTCGATAGCAGCGAGGAACTGAATCCGCTCTTCAATCTCTTCCCAGGATACACTATCCGGTAGATTCCGGATCGTTTCCAAAGCTAATTCTTTTGTGCTCATATCTCCAAAATGTCATATAAGCTCGATCAAGCAATCCATTCTTTCGCTGAACACTAAGGTCTGGAAACCGGTTTGTCCGGGTTTCCTGAAGCGTCTTGTTGAACTAAGCCGCTACGCGAAGGGGAAGGAAGGGGTCAAGAAGGGAAGGGGGGGTCCAATACCTTTGTTATCAGGTTTTTACGTAATTGTTCAATCTTGTTAAATCGGCCACTTGTTATTGCAAGAGTATTGGATTGACCCTTTTTTCCGTGTTCTTTTTTCCGTTGCCTTGTCGCACCGAGGCGATGAAGGAAGCCTATAGGGTCGATGTTCATATTTCAAAAGGAAGCCTATAGGGTCGATGTTCAAAGGAAGCCTATAGAAGGAAGCCTATAGGGTCGATGTTCATATTTCATATTCATAAAATTTTGCCCTACCTCTCAATAGAAAAGTGGATGAAGTTATACAAATAAATCACATCACTCTACCAAGAACAATCTTAGAAAATTAACGGGAATGGGAGAAGAAGTATTCGGAGAGAGCATAAATATGAAATATGAACATTGACCCTTTTCGCGCCTGACCCTTTTCGCGCCTTCGACCCTTTTCGCGCCTTCCGAGGCCCAGTTGATTTAAATGTGGAAATTGGATGGGTCCGCTCCGTTCGCTACTATCAGCCTCTCCCCGGGCAAATGCCTGAGCGATATGCCCAAAGGTATTGGACCCTACATCGTTGTATCCTTCACCACCAAATTGGTCGGCATCGGCTGAAGCACCAATGCCAAACGAATCCATAATGATAAGAATAACGCGTTTCATTGGATTCTTGTTTGAGGACAAATTCTTTCGTAAATTTCTACTACTTCACCCTCTTGTTTATCACCCACTCGGATCGCATTCTTGATCGCCACTTTCGCCATTTCGAAGTCCGCTTCGGATGAGGCATGGATCATGGCCAGCGGGACCTCCTTATTAACACGAGATCCAATACTTGGGATCTGGTCGAGACCTACACTATGGTCGATGGCATCGGCAGCCTTGGTACGGCCACCACCCATAGCCACAACCAACATGCCAATGCCTCGCGTATCCATGCCGATGACTACTCCACTGGTATCAGCATATACAGGACGCACGACTTTCGCTTCTGGCAAGTAGGTGGAAGACCGTTCAACAAAATCGGAAGGTCCGCCCAAGGCACTCGCCATCTTGCCAAATAGTTCAGCGGCTAGACCCGAGTTGATATGTCCATCCATACGTTCAAATGCGTCTTTCTTCGAAGCAACCAGTCCGCAGGTTTCCAATACTTCTGCGCAGAGAGAAAATACGACGGTTTCAAGGCGAGGATTCCGGTGCTCGTTTTTTAAGAATGAAAGCGTTTCCCTCACTTCGACGGCGTTACCTGCACTCGACGCCAGGCATTGATTCATATCCGTCAGCAAGGCAGTCGTAGGAGTACCAGCTCCTGTCGCCACATCGGCTATACTTTGGGCCAGTTCCCTGGATGCCTCATAGCTTGGCATAAAAGCTCCCTGTCCTACTTTTACGTCCATCACCAGAGCATCGAGACCAGCGGCTAATTTTTTGGAAAGAATGGATGCGGTTATAAGGTCGATCGACTCAACCGTTCCGGTTACATCGCGGGTTGCATAAAAACGTTTGTCCGCAGGGGCCAGATTTCCGGTCTGGCCTATGATGGCAACTCCCACGTCGCGCACCGTGCTCCGAAATAATTCATTATCCGGGAAAGGATTATAGTTGGGGATGGATTCCAGCTTGTCCAAGGTGCCTCCCGTATGGCCCAGACCACGTCCGGAAATCATCGGCACATATGCGCCGCATGCGGCCAGGAGTGGACCCAAGATGAGGGACACCAAATCTCCAACTCCGCCTGTGGAATGTTTATCGATGATCGGCCCGTTTAGGTTCAGTGCATCCCAGGAAAGTACATCTCCCGAATCGCGCATCGCCAACGTCAGCGCGATTCGCTCGTCCATCGTAAGCCCCTGAAAAAAGACCGCCATTGCGAAAGCGGCGATCTGACCTTCTGTAATGGAATTGTCTCCTATACCGCTGGCAAAAAAATTAATTTCGGCCCAGGTCAGTGAATGGCCATCGCGCTTCTTTCGAATGATTTCTTGAGGAAGGTAGTTCATATCATCAGCAAACATTTTAGTTTAGGCATTCTTTTCACGGAACACATAGGTTTGTCAAAATGTAGGAGTTGCTTTATCCGCGATTTTTCAGCTATCCGATTTCGCAGGTAAAGCAGCTCCTACACAAGCGTTGAAAGACCTATGGAAACGACAGATTCTCCTGAAAGCACGTGGGATTTTTTCTGAAATTTCATTTCACGAAAACGCGATAAAGAATCCAGCAATGGCAGCACTCAAAAAGTTGGACAATGAACCTGCCAGGATAGCTTTCAATCCGAGGTTGGCAATTTCTTGTCGACGGCTTGGAGCCATAACACCAATTCCTCCAAGAAGTATAGCAATTGAAGAGAGGTTGGCGAAACCGCAAAGCGCGAAGGTCACGATGACCTTGGTGCGAGGTAACAAAGTTTCCTGAACCTGGACAAAATCTCCGTAGGCAACGAATTCATTTAAAATGATTTTTTGGCCTATAAAACTTCCGGCATGGAAGGCTTCCGGCCAAGGAACACCAATAACCCAGGCGAGCGGTGCGAAAACGGTTCCCAGGATTATTTGCAAGGTCAGGTCCGGGTAACCAAACCAATTGGCAACTCCACCAACCATACCATTTACCAAGGCAATCAGTGCGATGAAGGCCAGAAGCATAGCCCCCACGTTGGCCGCCAACTTGAGTCCACTTGAAGCGCCAGTTGCAGCGGCATCAAACACATTGGCAGGAAGATCTTCAGAGACAGACGGGAGTACCGCATCATTCGGTGTTTCCGTTTCGGGGATCAGGAGTTTAGCGAACAGGAGTCCACCCGGTGCTGCCATAAAGCAGGCAGCAATAAGGTATTTCAATTCCACACCCATGTTGGCAAAACCAGCTAGAACCGATCCAGCTATGGAAGCCACACCACCGCACATAATTGCAAAAAGTTCCGAGCGAGTCATATTCGCGATGTAAGGACGAACGACCAAAGGTGCCTCTGTTTGGCCAACAAAAATATTGGCTGCTGCAGACATGCTTTCAGCTCGACTTGTCCCCAACATCTTTTGAAGTGCTCCGCCAAGAATCTTTATCACAATCTGCATGATTTTCAGGTGGTAAAGTACCGCGATCAGGGATGAAAAGAAAATGATGACAGGAAGAACCCGGAATGCGAAAATAAACCCTAATCCGCCAAAAAGCTCGAACATTTTATCGCTGACCAAACCGCCCAAAAGAAAGTCCAAACCATCCTGAGAATAGTTGATCACCTGCTGAACCCCGAATGCGATCGCCTCCAATGCCTGCTTGCCCTTATCCCAGAAAAGCACCACACCGCCGATGCAAAACTGGAGTCCAAAAGCCACACTTACGGTTCGAAGTTTTATTGCTTTGCGATTACTGGAAAAAAGAAGAGCGATTCCGATGAGAACCACCATGCCAAGCAGACTTATTAAAGCGTTCATGAATGAATATGCGAAATAATCGATTTGTGTATGTGAATGATGAAGCCGTGTTTGAAACACGTGGGGTAGTTCACCACAGCCGCCTTCTTATAACGAACAGGGGGCTAGCTGTTTCAAGACAAATCTAGGAAGATGCCAACCGAAGGAGCGCAAACTTTTATACGAAGACCCATTACATTCACGAATCCGATTATTGCCGTATAAGTAGACAAATAGGTAGGGCGAGAGCGTCCTCGCTCCGCCACCGATCACCCAGGCAATACACGGCATTGCGAGGACGCAATTGCCCTACCCACTTTTATTTCAAGAGTTTGTATTCAATTATTGAATGCTTGAGACAAAATGAAAAGGCCTGCGAAGCTCCTCTCTTCACAGGCCTCCTTCACTTGACTGTAGGTTTTAGCTACTTTCTAGCAAAAAGTGTTTTATTGAGTTCCTCGACAACCTTAGCTGCCGCTTCGGTGTAAATCTTATCCAGATCCCGATCAATTGAACTTAAAGACAGAATGGGACTCGGGACATGCCGAACCTGGACAACACCGAAATCAGATTCCTTCTCGCCTGCTTTCAGATTGGCCCACAGACGGAGCTCAATCTCAATGGAATTACTCGATTTGAGACCCAAATAGGTAATTCGTAGGACCTTTGCTCCTTCCGGAGCATTAATCGGGAACCGTGATACCTCGATATCTACCGACCAATCCTGTTTCTCAAAGGCATCCTTGAAATTGCTTTTAAAGTAATGAAAGCGGTCCAGCTCATTGTCCATCGAGTCGAATCCGCGAACATGGAAATCGTTATGATTTTCTCGATATTCCACATAGAGGATTTCACGCGAGGCTTCCGCTGGTGTTTCTTCTTTATCCGCATGATTCGCTGCATTTGCTGACGCAAATAGCCAAGCGCATGCCAAGGTGGAAATTAGAAATGAGTTAATTTTGGTTTTCATCGTATGGATAGCTAAGAATGTTTAAACGCATTCGGACCGTAAAAAAGCCATTGGTTTTGGCCGTTGATCATTGTAGAAACTGATACGATTACCTGGGTTACATGGATTCACAAATCATGCGGATTATTTTGATTTCAAAAAAGTAGTTCCTCCCCCTATCCAGGGAATTCTTTGAAATTTCCATCTTATTTCATTGGCCTCGGTGAGGAAGCGATATCTTATCAGCTCATCTATCTTTAGAAATTTCCCGATGACACGTATCAACACTCGAATCCTCGCAACAGTCGCCATTTTGTTAGGTCTTTTTTGCACAAGCAACGGGCAGGCGGAAATAAACAAACCGAACATCATTTTTGTATTGGTCGATGATTTAGGGTGGGGCGATCTGGGTGTATTTTACCAGAACTCAAGGGATCAAAACCGCAAACATGCCACGCCGATGCTTGATAAGTTTGCCGCTGAAGGCATGCAACTCAGACAACATTATTGCCCAGCTCCGGTTTGTGCGCCTTCAAGGGCGTCACTACTATCCGGCCGACATCAGGGACACGAACCGATTCGTGACAATCAATTCGACAAAGACCTCGCCGACTCCCACACCCTCGGGACGGTTCTAAAAACCGCAGGCTATCGAACTGCCATGGTCGGTAAATACGGACTACCCGGAGGTGACAGGGAAAAATATGATTTAGATGAGTGGATCGCCTATCCCACCGAGCGAGGGTTTGATGAGTTTTTTGGTTATGTAAAACACCGGGATGGGCACGCCCAATACCCGGCACATGCCTATGAACGCGGAGATTCCGATTTGCACCGCACACCCAAGCCGGTTTTTCATAACCGGCAAAAACTTCTCGACGAACTAAAGGGTTGTTATACCACAGATCTCTTTACTGCTTTTGCTAAAAACTGGATCGTTGAGCACCGTGAAAACAACCCGATTCAACCCTTCTTTCTTTACCTCGCTCACAGCACACCTCACGCAGCCTTGCATACACCCTCTACCGCCTACCCCGAAGGCGGCGGCTTGAAAGGAGGCATCCAGTGGATCGGTAAACCCGGCCATATGATCAACACCGCCGGCGAACCTATCGATTCCTGGATACACCCGGATTACGCAGACCAAATGTGGACAGAAGTTGAAAAACGTTTTGCGACAATGGTCCGACGGATCGACTCAAGCATTGCTGATCTGGTTCAGACGCTCAAGGACCTGAACATCGACCGTGAGACGATAGTTATCTTTTCAAGCGATAACGGGCCTCACGAAGAAAGTTATCTCGAAGGGCTGGAATACGCGCCAAACTCCTTTGGGTCATACGGACCTTTTCAAGGAATAAAACGAGACGTATCGGAAGGCGGAATACGCATGCCCACACTCGTTCGCTGGCCGGGGCAGGTCCCGTCGGGAGCGATAAACCAAACACCTTCCCAGTTCCACGACTGGCTTCCGACCCTGGCCAATATTTCAGGTCTTCCAGCCCCGGCCATTTCAGATGGAGTTTCTCTTCTCCCTTTTTTAACCGGACAAGGAACCGTTCAGGAAAGCACCATCTACGTAGAGTATTTCAACAGCCAGGACACGCCGTCCTATCCGGAGTTTTCTCCTCATTACCGGAACAGACCTCGCAAGCAGCAACAGGTAGTTTTCATAGATGGATTCAAAGGCATAAGGGTAGACATTAAAAGCCATGAAGACCAGTTCGAGATCTACGACCTGAGTAAAGACCCACGGGAAATTCATAACCTCGCGAACACAAACGACTACTTCGAATCCCTGGGTCAACGGATGAAAGATCGCGTACTTCAAATCCGAAGATCCAATGAAAGTGCGCCTCGCCCTTACGATGACGCGATGGTCCCTGGAATCGCAGTGGGCAACTTTGACGACCAGGTCAAGTGGAGCGTTTATGAAGGCAGCTTTCCATGGGTCCCACAGACAGTGGATCTCAAACCATCGAAGACAGGAACTTCCACGAAAGTAGACCTGGGTGTACGGACCCGGGACAAGGACATCGCCGTTGAATTTACGGGCTACCTGAAAATCAATGAATCAGGAGAATACACCATCACTGTTGACTCCGATTCAGGTGCGATATTCCGCCTTCACGATGCGGTGGTGGTAGACAATGAATCGGTCATAAACGGAATACGGGAAACAAGCGGGAAGATTCTCCTGGAGAAAGGCGTTCATCCCTACACCTTGAGGTATAGCCGAAAATCGGGCGGTAAGCCTGCCCTGAATTTTTCCTATGAGAAACAATAGAGAAATCGGACAAACAGTTTCCTGCACCAGTCTTTGACATTAGAGTATCCTAAATATAAACCAGCTACATGAATCGTAAATCTATAAATCCTTGGGATTGGGGCCTGCAATTCAGCATGAACCAGGCAGAAATTGTAACCAACATTTCGCGCCATCTAATCTGCTCAGGCCAAGTCTCGCTAAGACCGGATCCGCAATCGGAAATGGGCGTATCTGTAGTAGCTCCGAATGACATTCGAGGACAGATGGAATTCGCACTGGCAAACGTGGAGGCCGTTCTCAACAAGGCTAACATGGATCGAAAGAACATCCTGAGTCTCCGTTTCTTTACGACGGACATTGATGGATTTCTTGCAAATTATGACGTGTATTCCATGTGGATTTCAGACGCAGGAATTCGACCTCCTCAATCGTTGTTGGGCGTGGAACGTCTTATCCTTCCTGAATTGGTTATTGAAATTGAGGTGACTGCTGGTGATTAGTAGAACCAGTTATTCGCAAGAGCACTTTACCCATTATTTCTTGTGAGAATGCATTAATCTACAAATGAAATTCCTAAATATTCCCCTGATTCTAAGTATTTCAATTCTGACATGGAGTTGTAAACCGGCTGAAAAAGCAGTCGATCGAGACGAGAGCCCATCCCGCCCCAATATCATCTTTCTCCTGACCGATGACCAGCGCGACAATACCTTTGGAGCGATGGGGCATCCATTTGTCATAACACCCAATTTCGATCGGCTCCTTAGCGAGTCTGTCCGGTTCAGCAATACCTACACTGCCGAGCCGGTTTGCTCACCGAGTCGCGTATCGATACTTACCGGGATGCATGAGCGTGTCCATGGAGTCGGCTTTACTTCTTCCTATCAGTTGACCGAAGAGCAGTGGGAGCGATCCTATCCTGCCCTCTTACGCAAAGCCGGCTACTACACAGGTTTTGTTGGGAAAATCGGTATCGAATATTACACATTTAAAGGGCAGGCGGCCGAGAAGTTTGACTACTGGTGGGGTCACGATGGCTGGACCAAGTTTCTACCGAAGAATTACGACAGTCCAAGTACGACACCCTACCACCATGCAAAAGAGGATATCATCACTCCTATCATGGGGGAAGCTTTGGGAGCATTTCTCGATAGCCTTCCAGAAGAAAACCCCTTTTGCCTGTCGGTCAGTTTTAATGTGCCGCATGGTTCCCAGACGACCAGCATGTACGAAGGTTATGAAGATTGGAGAATGATGGCCCGACCTGCGAATGAGAATCCAGCCCTTCAGGGGACACTCATCTATGACAAGCTGTATCGCGATATCGACATCCAGATTCCGGAAGAAACAGAAACCGACCCCTACCGCTTTATTCCAAAATTCATCATGGATCAGGATGCTGGCCGTAGAACCAGCACCTACCAATACAACTATACTCGCGCCCGGAACCTGGAACACCATGTCCGATACTACCAAACTATAACGGGTCTGGATCACATCATGGGCGAGTTTTTAAACGACCTCGAAAGACGTGGATTAATGGACAACACCGTGATTGTTTACGGAAGCGACCACGGCCTGCTCATGGGGGAATATGGAATGGGTGGTAAGTCGCTGCTGTATGATCTAACCTCAAAGATCCCTTGCTTTGTGTATGATTCCAGGCTGCCCAAGTCGAAACGTGGCCGGCAAGTCGAAAAACTGGTTTCGAGTCTCGACTTTACAAAGACCATCCTGGATTACGCTGGGGTGGAAGCCCTTGAATTCATGGACGGCCAAAGCCTGCGTCCTCTTGTCCACGACGAAGAAGTACCGTGGAGAGATGAACTCTTTCTAGAGATCCTTTACACCGGACGAGACAACCCATTCCAGGAAGGAATTCGGATCGGCAACTGGAAATACATCCGCATGTTTGACGGCGTTAATAAGTATAAGGAGTCGGACGTCGATTTTGCAGATCGGAAACCGGAGTTCGAAATGCTGTTCGACCTGGCCACTGACCCAGGTGAAATGAACAACCTCATTAAGGACATGGGGGACACAAAACTGCTCGAAACCTTTCGCCAAAAAACAGCTGCCTATTCCATTTCTCTGAATGAAACGCGTGAAAAATATAAAGCGGTTGTCGAGACTCAGAGCAGGTAAAGCTACCGCAAATCATACCCTTATTCTTAAACGCAGATAGACACGAATAATCTTTCTACGCAATTTATCCATAAACTGAATCCGTGTTCATCTGCGTTTATCTGTGGTTGTTTTTCCTTTTACCAAAACCTAAAACTACCTGAATGAATAAATTCTTTCTCCTTTTCAGTCTTTGCTTCCTCATCTTTACCTTCGGTTACTCCGCTCAGAACGAATCTTTAGTCAAACAAGGCCCACCTAATATCGTTTTGGTGATCGCAGACGATATGGGCTATTCGGATCTTGGATGTTACGGTGGAGAAATTGAAACACCGAACCTCGATAAATTGGCAAGCAACGGCGTACGTTTCACAAACTACTACGTGCACAATATGTGTTGGCCCACACGTGCCAGTTTGTTGACCAGCCTTTATCCCAACACTGCTTTACAAACCGGAGGAGCGGACGGAGGCCTGCGGGCAAACGCACTTCTTCTACCAGAAGCTTTAAAAGAAGCAGGCTACAAATCGTACATGACCGGCAAATGGCATTTGTCTGATCCGGGGCAACCTCATGGGCCAAGCGCACCCCACAAACGCGGATTTGATCGCTCCTACGCGACCTACTGGGGTACAACCGACTTTTTTGCACCGGCCGATCTCAACGAAAATGGCGAAGACCGGACAAACGAATGGAAAAACAACCCCGACTATTACCAAACGGATTCTATCACCGATTACTCCCTGAAATTTCTCAAAGAACACGACAAGGATACTCCCTTCTTTTTATACGTCGCTTACAATGCGGCCCACTGGCCCTTGCATGCAAAACCCGAAGACATCGAGCACTACAAAGGACGTTTCTCAGCGGGCTGGGATAAGTTGCGCGAAACGCGCCACGCGCGGATGAAAGAACTGGGAGTAGTAAATCCGTCCTGGAAGCTCTCTCCCCGCAATGAGGAAGTTCCCGCCTGGGAAGACGAAGAACACAAGGCGTGGCAGGAAAGACGCATGGAAGTATATGCGGCACAGATCACCTGCATGGATCGCAACATTGGTCGCATTGTTCAGCAGTTGAAGGAATCCGGAGAATGGGAAAATACCATTATCATTTACCAACAGGACAATGGCGGTTGCCACGTAGAATACACACCGGATCGCACGGGTTCCTGGACAAAACCGTTTACTACTGACGGACTCAATAGACCCATCAGACCTGGAAACTTACCACACATCATGCCTGGCGACCAGTCCACTTGGCAATCTTATGGCTACGGATGGGCCAATGTTTCCAACACACCTTTCCGCCTTTACAAACAACACGATCATGAGGGTGGTACCCGTTCGCCCTTGATCATGTCCTGGCCAAATGGTTTGGGCGAAAACCTGGCTGGTGGAATCAGTCACGAACTCACTCACGTCAACGATCTAATGCCTACCCTGCTCGATGCCGCCGGAGCCAACCCACACTCACGAGTTGGCCTCCTTCCTTTTGAAGGAAAATCTTTCCTTTCAGTCCTGAACGGCGCTCCCGAAAACTGGCAGCCACAACAAGAACTCTTTTGGGAACATAGCAAAGGAAAAGCAGTGCGAGTCGGAGATTGGAAGCTGGTTTCTGAAAATAAAAAACCATGGGAGCTTTACAACATCACTGAAGACGGCACCGAACTAAACAACCTCGCGGCGGCTATGCCAAACAAAGTTGCAGAGCTGGAGAAAAAACATAGCGATTGGAACAAACGGACCAATCTCGGTAAAAAGAAATAATCAGAGCATCCGTTCGAGACCAACAACAATTGAGTAAGATTTCCAGTTGCACTTCTTAACCGGCTTCCTGACAATATAAAGGCAGGAGACCCAACATGCCCAAAGTTACCCTTTCCGTATTCATCCTTGCTTGCCTGGCTGCGAGCCTTGCCGTCGCACAATACGGTGGACGTGGTGAAGGGGATGACCGCAGGTCTCGCTACGAGAGATCAGACCAGGAGGATTATCGAGGTGGAGGTCGCAGTCGACCCAGGCCATTACGCAGCGAGTTTCCTGTCTGGGAAATTAAACCGGGATTTGAGCATGACGTTTTTACTTTCGTCCGGATTCAATATGATTCCTATGGCTCCTTTGGTTGGTGGAGTCGTTGGGATAATGATTTCCCCGACGGTGATTGGAACTTCTCGTTCCGACTCCAGGAAATGACCTCCCTCGAGGTTGCAATGGAGAGTAAGGTCATGCGATTTTCTGACCCCGAGCTGGTCAACCACCCGTTCTGTTATATGGCCGGAGTCGGAAAAATTGTCCTCGATGAAGAAGAACAAATCGGGATGAGAAACTACCTGCTCAATGGAGGTTTTGTGATGATGGATGACTTCTGGTCCCCGGAATCCATCGATAATGTCATGTTGGAAATGCGTGGCGTTTTCCCGGACCGTGAACCGATCGAACTGACCATCGATCATCCCATTTTCCATAACGTCTACGATTTGAAGAAGCTGCCGCAAGTCGTGGATATTCGTACCTGGCGCGAAGGCTATTTATATGAACACCGTCACGGAAGTTCCGGAGGTGACGAGGCTCCGCACTTCTGGGCTTATTTCGACGACCATGGTCGCATGATGGCCCTACTCTGCCACAACAACGACCTGGGCGACGGCTGGGAACGCGAAGGCGAAAACCACGATTACTTTTTGCGCTTCTCTGAAAAGATGTCCTACCCCATGGGCATCAATATTATAACCTATGCGTTGACGCATTAGTCTGATCTCAATCCATAAAAAGATCAACGAAGGCAGAGATTGCTGCTTCATTATCACCCTGAAAACCTCAACTTCAAAATAAGGGAACCCCGATAGAAACCTGGATCATTATCGCAACCTTGGCGTTTCTTGCAGCTGGCGTAATCAAAGGCACTCTTGGCGTCGGCCTGCCCATCGCGGCGGTTGGATTGATGACACAATTCATCGACCCAAGGCTGGCAATTTCCCTTGTGGTGTTTCCGATTATGTTCTCAAACATTTGGCAAATGTTTCGCGCCGGTGAAATTAAGAACACCGTGATCAAATACTGGATCTTTGCGTTCGTATTGGCCATATCCCTGCTGGTCACAACCTTCTACACAGCCCGGGTTGCTGCGGATGTCCTGGTCGCATTCGTCGGTGTCGTTATTATCCTTTTTTCGCTGATGAATCTCATCTCAACACCGCCATCGATACCTGAAAAAGTTGACCGACCAAGCCAACTTATAGGTGGTCTGATAGCCGGGGTTATGGGCGGTTTTACAGCTATCTGGTCACCCCCTATCGCAGCCTACCTGATCGCCAGAAATACGGATAAAGATGAATTTGTTCGCGCCACTGGATTTCTTTTTCTGATTGGCAGCATTCCGCTGTCCGTAGGTTTCTGGCAAAACGGATTGATGACCGGACCGGTTGCGATGGTGTCGGCGGGCATGATAATCCCAACCATCGCCGGATTTTCAATCGGCGAAATCATACGAAGAAAACTGAACCCTGATCGATTTAAGAAGCTGGTATTGATTTTCTTTTTGCTGATTGGCCTGAACCTTATTCGCAAAGCGATAGCTGGCTGAACCGTTAATCAAATCATTGGTGAAGTCGCGACATCCGAGAAGAAGCCCAACTCTGCGGGAACGCTGCGTTTAAGCTGATAGCCTGGCAGGCAGTTGACATCGGAGAGGGCGGTCGACATTGGCTGCGATTTCATTTACTTAAAAAAATGCTAATGGGCTTTAAAATAACAAAAAAAGATCTGTGAAAGCACTCATCTGCGTCAGAAGAGAGCCACAAGTGCTTTGATTTACAGCGAAAAAGCCATGCCCGAAAACGATTTCACAACGACTATCTGCCTGACCGGTCCAAATGCCGGGGACGAGTTCCGTCGCCGCATTGGTGAAAATCGCATATTACCGCTCATTGGTATTTACGATGTATTTTCAGCCCTGATCGCTTCAAAATCCTTCGAAGGCGTTTTCTGCAGTGGTTACAGTTATGCCGCCAGCGCTTATGGGTTGCCAGACGTTGGCTATGTAAACTGGCGGGACATGACCGATTGGGCAACGAAGGTGAGACATGCTATTCCGAACACGCAAATTCTAGTCGATGTCGACGATGGATTTGGTGATCAGGTTGTCGCCGCCAATACGGTTCGCAATCTGGAGGCCAATGGACTGTCTGCAGTCATGATGGAAGATCAAAAACGGCCACGGCGATGCGGCCACTTTGAAGGGAAAGAAATTCTTCCGATCCAGGAATATTTAACGAAACTCACAACCGTGGTGGAATCCAGACGCAGTATTTTTGTCATCGCCCGAACCGATGCAACCGATCCGAGCGAAGGCATTGATCGGGCCGTTGCCTATGCGGAATCAGGCGCAGACGGTGTCATGGTTGAAGCGATTAAGGACCTGGATACCATAGCCAAGTTGCGCTCCCAGATTTCAGTTCCTATCATGGTCAATCAGCTGCATGGAGGCAAATCTCCTGACTGGCGATTCGATGAGCTTGAGGACGCAGGAGCTTCCATTGTTATCTACAGTACCCCTTGTCTTTTCGCCGCCCAATACGGCATTGAAAAGTATCTCCAGGAAATGGTTGAGAAGCGAGGCCTGCCTCAACAAGGAACCGTTTCCATGGATGACTGTGCGAAAGTGCTAAATCGAGAACCTACCCAAATTCCCGATTTGGTAATGCGCTAGAAATGGGACTCAATCATTCGATGCATTTTTGAAAATTCCCCTAACGCATTTCCAATAATCGTGTGCAGCTCGTTCGAGCTTTTCAAAGGACGTATACGACATCAGCCCCTTGACTTTTGACAGTAGATTTTTGCGAGAAGGAAGAGGAGATCCGGGGTCTCGAGATATAGTAAACTACGGTTCATCAAGATAAACATCATGATTTGAAGGAGAAGGCCCTGTCCACTTCTAAGACAAGTGGAATAACCAATAAGTATTTAATAAAACGTGCTGCTGCCTTACCAAAGTAACACGGCGCGGTCGGCGACCACTCCCTACCATGTAATGCGGCACGACAACGGAAGGTAGGGACCGCTCGCCGTAGCGGTCCGAAACAGAGTATTCGGAAATTACCACTTGGAAAACTCACTAGGATCTTTGTTCTCTTCATTTGTAGCACTCGATAGGTTCCTGTCAGATTTCGAGTCCCAATTACATTTGAAACTAACAGCTTTGCTATCGGGGCGAGGCTGCTCTGACTACTGCACCGGTATAGCTTTCGATCAGAGTATTCGTTCGCATCCGCAGTTTTTTCAATTGCGCGGCATATTCCGGGTTGCCGACCAAGTTGACGAGCTCATCAGGATCGTTTTTCAAATCGTGAAGAAACTCGTACACAGGATCCTGGTCCACGTAGCGGGCATATTTGAATCGTTGTCCCCGCACTCCTTCCCAGGACATGGAATAGCGGAGATTGAGATGCTCGCAGAAAAAATCCTCGCGCCACCCTTCCGGAGAAGCGTTCCCGTCTAGCACTGGTTTCAAACTGTCGCCTTGGTAGCTAACGGGAATCGTCACCCCGCCCCAATCCAGGAAAGTGGCCGGCAGATCCAGGTTTAGAGCCATCGTATCCACAACGCGACCGCGACGCTCTTCTGGTTGCCGCGGATCGTAAATCACCAAGGGAACACGTTGCGATTGCTCGTGGTGCGACCACTTTCCCGCAAAGCCTCGATCGCCCATGTAGTATCCATTATCCGCTGAATAGACCACGATGGTATTGTCCGCGAGTCCCTCTTCCTCCAGCACCTGCAACACCCGGTTCATTGCGTGGTCGATTCCCGAAAGCATCCGGAAATAAGCGCGCATGTTAAGTTGGTATTTTTCAGGAGTATCCCAGCGCCAATGAAACCGCTCACGATGGTTCGACGTTTTTAGAAACTCTGGATGCGCCTCGAAGATCGCTGGATCCGATAAGCGAGGAGCCGGTATTTCAATGTCGTCGTATTTTCCGTCCATTGCCCGGGGCCAGGGATAATGTCCCGTGCCAGGGACTCTGTCATTGTCTTCAGCATGCCCGGCATTAAACCAAAGGTTGAGACAGAACGGATCATCCTTCCCTCGCTGAGATTTGAGAAACTCGATTCCGCGATCGCAGATGAGCTCCGTCTCATGGCGTTTCGATCCATCCGGCATAGTTTTAAAATACGGGTTTCGAAAGATTCTTTCATACTCATCGAAATGTTCCTCCGGCTTGAAACCTTTAGGCATCTTGGCATGCCACTTTCCATACAGGGCCGTCCGGTAACCTGCGTCTCGCAATAGGTCAGGAAACAGTTCGGTCAGCACCTCCGGCTTAACCATATCCGACTGATCCGACTCGACCGACGATAGCGAGGTCAGTCCCGTCAAAATGGTCGTCCGGCTCGCCCAACAGGTCGAACGGGTCACAAACATGTTCTCAAACCGTACTCCATTTTCCGCGAGTCGATCGATTGTTGGAGTCTCTATAATCGGATGTCCTGCGCAGCCCAAGGTATCGTTCCTCTGATCGTCCGCAAAAAAGAAGAGGATGTTCGGCCTTTTTTCCCCAAGAAGGGGTACCACATTTAAGGATAAAACCAAAAGAACTTTGAGAGTATGCTTCACGAGGGATGTTTTATGGATGAATTCACTTTTATGGCGAGGGTACTTTTATCCCAAATGCAGGGTATGCTTGAAAGGGGTAAAACCTGTTAAATAGACACTCTCTCCATTTTGCTTGGGTAACATTCCTCTTATATCTGCCCACTTGTGCTCTGCAATCCCCGCGGCAAAAGGTAATAACATCCCCACCCTGTGCGTACTGACCCATTCCGCTCTCAAGGAAGTAAGCGCCGTCCAGATTCTTGTCAGCCGTCACTCCCTTCAATTTGCCTCCTGAGCGAAAGCTCATTTCAAGAGAAACCGGCACATGAGGCGATCCTTCGATAAGGATACCGATGCTGACCTTACCTGATTGTATGAGAAATTCTCTTCTGGCTATTGTCATCGTTTTAAAGGCTTTGAGGTTTATCTATTTTCAAACGAAAAGCTCCGAAACAGGCGATACATTTAAGGAACAGCATGCGTAAAAACAGGAACTGCTGTCCGCTCTGAAGACAAAGGCTGTTATTTAAACATTCCTATTTGACCCATTCATATCTGGCTTGTGCAACATACAAAATTGTCACACGGTTTCTTAGCCCAAGAAGCACTTGAAATATCAATACCCTAAGAAGTAATCACTATGAAGAATCCTGGATTCAAATTCATCTATTCTATCTTTTTAATCTTGGCGGTTTTAACCGCCCTTCCTGCCTTTTCTCAGCAACAACAGAATAGACGCCCACCGAATCCGACGGACGAACAGATCCAACAACGCGTTCCAGATGGTGTTACGTTTGTTCCAAACATCGCTTACCGCGAAGGCAACGACGAGTGGAAACTCGATCTCGCCATGCCATCAAAACGGGGCGATGAGCCACGACCAGCCATCGTATTTATTCACGGCGGCGGCTGGCGCAATGGAGACAAGCGAGCAGAAGGCTTTTTAAATCCAACACTCGCCTATGCAGCCAAGGGGTATGTGTGCATCACGGTGAACTATCGATTGTTGACAGGCAATTCGACCGCCATCCACCACTGTGTGGAAGATGTGAAGAATGCAGTTCGTTGGCTACGTGCACATGCTGAAACATATAACGTCGATCCGAATCGTATTGGTGCCACCGGAAATTCCGCAGGAGCACACTTGTCCGTCATGCTAGGAATTTGTCCGAAGGATGCAGGACTGGAAGGTGATGGCCCTTACCAAGAGTTTTCCAGTGACGTGCAAGCAGTGGCCGCAAGTGCTACACCAACCAGTTTTTTAATTCCCATGAGTGCCCGTGCACGCGAACGCTTTGAGCAGGAAAAAGCGACCCTCGATTCAACACGTGACGCTCTCCGACAAAAGATCTCTCCCATCACTTACGTGTCGGCCGACGTTCCACCCATGATGCTGTTTCACGAAGCATCGGACAATACGGTGGGCGTCTATCAGTCCGACACCTTCATCCAGGCGCTGCGGGACGCAGGTGCCAAAGACGTAAATTACATGCTTTTCGGAGATGGCTCGGGACACGGTGTTTTTCAGAGAAACATCGCAGTCACGGAACCCTCCCGTGAAGCGTTCTTCGCCCGCATCCTCAAACCAGGGGAATGAGTTGTAAACAAAGGCAATCCCGAGGGAAATTTGTAGGAGCTGCTTTAGCTGCGACTTCTCCGGGAACGCCAAGCCCCAGCTTGGCCTTTATAAAATCGAATTTCGCAGCTAAAGCAGCTCCTACACGCTGTCGCGTTTCCGCGATATGGTCGGCAATATTAATGCTGAATTCATTCACTTTCGGCCAAACAGAACCCGGCGACACCATGATCCATGCCTACTTGTCGCAACAGGCAAGCGAGTTGCACGGCAACTTTTTATCCGGCATCCAATCGAAGCAAGATTGGTTGGATCAAAAACCACGGTTTAAAGAGGAATACCTTTACATGCTTGGCCTTTCGCCGATGCCTGAGAAAACGGACTTGAAGGCAACGGTAACAGGCACGCTTGAAGGTGAAGGCTACACGGTGGAGAAACTCCATTATCAAAGCAGTCCAGGTCTGTATGTAACCGCCAATCTCTATCGACCAGCAAAGGTGGAGCCTGGCGAAAAGCTCCCAGCCATCCTCTACGTATGCGGTCATGCTCAACGCGGTAGGAATGGCAACAAAGCCGCCTACCAATCTCACGGCATCTGGTTCGCCCGACACGGATATGTTTGCCTCATGGTCGATACAGTTCAGCGCGGTGAGATCAGCGGCGTTCATCACGGCACCTACAGTCACAATCGCTGGTGGTGGCTGTCCCGCGGATACACTCCGGCTGGAGTGGAGTGCTGGAACGGTATTCGCGGCATAGACTATTTAATAAGCCGTCCTGATGTGGATGCAGAGCGTATTGGCGTTACCGGTATCAGCGGAGGTGGAGCAGTTACTTTCTGGGTAGCGGCAGCGGATGAACGGGTGAAAGTCGCCATACCGGTCAGCGGCATGGCTGACCTACCTTCGTACTTGGGAGACCACATTATCGACGAACATTGCGACTGCATGTTCATGAACAACACCTACCAATGGCCATGGACCCGAATCGCAGCTTTGATTGCGCCCCGGCCGCTGATGTTTGTAAACAGCGATAACGACGCCATCTTCCCCATGAACGCCAACGAACGGGTGAGCAATCGCCTGGAAACGTTCTACAGTTTGTTCGGCGCCGGCGATCAGGTAGAGACGCTGGTGAGCATCGGTGGTCACGCCTACCGGGAGGACATTCGCAAAGCGACCTTCCGCTTCATGAATATTCATTTAAAAAATGACCCCAGTCCGATTACGGATAGTGAGGTCGATATCGTAACCGGAAATCGTGACCATGAAGTGCATCCCATCGCGCCGGAACTGCTTCGTGTTTTCCCGACCAATGAAGATATTCCAAAAGATGAAATTAGCTCTACCATCGATGAGCATTTTGTACCGCTAGCTAAGTTTGAAGGACCTAAGCCAAGGTACTATGACAGGTGGAAAGAGGATTTAATTTCCAAGCTTCGGGCTGTTAGCTTTCGCAGCTTCCTGGAGCAAATTCCAGTAGCACGCTTACTGGAAACGAATTCAAAAGGAGCCATGAAATTGGAAACCGAATCAGGAATCTTTGTTGGGTTGAAAGTCATTCATTCAACTGAAAATCCAAAGCAAATAGTCCTGCAGGTGAATCTGGATGCATCACAAAACTCAATTATCCAAAAACAGAGCCCACCGAATTCCACCGTCTATCAACTTAATCCTCGGGGAACAGGTGACACTAAATGGACAATAAGGAACCCGCCCAATTACGTTGCCCGCTCTCACCTCTTGATTGGGAGAACGGTGGGGGATGGTCGCATCTGGGACATCATGGCAACCGCCAGATATTTAAAGCAGCTCCATGGCGAAAAGATTCCGATTTTCGTTTCAGGCGAAAAGGCCGGAGCCGTTCTTGCGGCTTATGCCTCCTTACTGGAGCCAGAGATCGGTGGTGCAATACTCGTGGAGCCCATTCTGAGTCACATGGATGAAAACTGTCCGGCCCTCCTCAATGTTCTGAGAGTCTGCGATGTACCAGACGTATTGGGTGCTCTTGCTCCAAAACGTCTTTACCTCAAAGAGGCCGACGAGGCAGCGACCAATAAAATTCGGATTATCTATAATAAAGCTGAAGTACCAAATCATGTGAGGTTTTCATTCTGAACGATGATCAGGGTTGGACAAGTGAAGGATAGCGTTTACAACTGCTCTATCCCCTATTAGAAATCTCATCTTTATAAATATGAAACTGCTTATCATCTTCTCTCTGGTGCTCCTAATGCCTATTAGCCTTTTTTCAGCTGAGAAATCACCCAACATTATCGTCTTCCTTACGGACGACCAAGGCTGGACGGGCACCTCAGTTCAAATGGATAAAAATCGTCCCGAATCGAAAAGCGATTTTTACCAGACACCTGCCCTGGAACGCTTGGCGGAGCAGAGCATGCGTTTCTCACAAGCCTACTCACCTCACCCCAATTGTTCATCCACACGCATGAGCATTCAAACGGGCAAGAGTCCTGCCCGTTTAGGCACGACCGACATCTACGACGTGAATCCCGGCACCCCAGGATTCATCGAACCGTTTTACAACAATTTTTATCTGAACAAACCTCTGATCATGCACCTCCCGATTATCGGACTGCCGGAGGAAGAAGTAACGATTGGAGAGTTTATTAAAAAGCATCGGCCTGAGTATACCACCGCTCATTTTGGCAAATGGCATATGGGTCCGGAAGATCCAACCATCCATGGCTACGACGTTCATGACGGACCCACGACAAACACCGAGGGCAATGCAGGTATGCCTGACCCCAAACAACTTTACGGCATTACCCATCGTTTTGTAGATTTTATTAAAACACAGGCTGCAGCGGACAAACCGTTCTTTCTGCAGATTTCACACTACGCGGTTCACACGCAGATCTTTGCCGAAAAGGAGACGATCGAAAAATACAGCAAGCTCGAGCCGGGCAAAAATCATAAGAACGGCCCCTACGCCGCCATGACCGAGAATCTGGATGAGTCCCTTGCGATTCTACTTAAGACTCTCGACGAACTAAACTTAACGGACAACACCTACTTGCTTTACACCTCCGACAATGGAGGCGAGATCGGTCCCGGAAGTATCCCGACCAACAACACACCTTTAAGAAAAGGAAAAACCCACACTTGGGAAGGCGGGATACGAGTGCCACTATTCGTGCGTGGTCCAGGCATCGCAAAAGACTCTCAATGCGATATGCCCGTCAATGGATCCGATTTCTTTGCCACCTATGTCGACCTGCTCGGAATCAACGAAACCTTACCGAAGGATATGGACGGTGGTAGCCTCGCCGGTGTTCTCAAAAACTCTGGCAAAGGCAATATCGATAGACCAACAGAGGATTTCGTTTGGTATTATCCGCACTATCGGGATTTCAAAGGAGTCTATCCACAAGCCGCCATCCGTTCCGGAAATTATAAGCTCCGCAAAGAGTACGATACCGACCAACTCATGCTCTTTGATCTAAGTAAAGATATCGGGGAAACAAACGACCTCAGTTCAAGCCATCCAGAACTGACCCAGAAAATTCATAACAAACTCAACGATTACCTCACACGGGTCCACGCGAAGATCCCGGCCAAGAATCCCGACTACGACCCAAAGAAAGACCGGGGATTGGAACAGATTATTTTTGGAGGTCGCGCTCTTCCCGGCTCGGGCGCAGGACAACGACCTGATTCGAATTGAGTCTAACGAACGTTTTAAACAGGCTTAAAGCACCAGTTTTATTTTACTGCTTTTATTGAATCGGAACTGAAAGTCTCTCCCAACCACTTGCACCACTGAACCGTTAAACTCGATCAACCTTTTCAACCAATGAAACTCGGACTCGTAAGCGCCATTCTGGCTGATCAAACACTCGACCAGGTCCTCGATTTTGCAGCGACCGAAAGCTTCGACTGCATCGAACTTATGTGCTGGCCGAAAGGGAAGGCAGAACGCCGTTATGCGGGAGTTACTCATGTCAATGTCAGCGATATGACTCAAGGCCAAGCCGATGAAGTTACAGGCAAGGTGGCCGACCTAGGATTGACCATAAGCGGACTCGGTTATTACCCGAACCCGCTAGTAGCAGATCACGAGGAAGCCCAGGTTTATATCGATCATTTGGGAAAGCTTTTTCAAGCGGCACCCAAACTGGGAGTCGGAGTTGTCAATACCTTCATCGGTCGAAATCCTACCCAATCCGTAGACGACCAATGGCCGCGTTTTCTCGAAGTATGGAAACCCTTGATACAGCAAGCCGAAGACAACGGTGTAAAAGTCGCCATCGAAAATTGCCCCATGTATTTCACCCGCGACGAGTGGCCGAGCGGCAAGAACCTGGCCATTAGTCCTGCTATTTGGAGAAGGATGTTTGACGACATTGAGAGCGATCATTTTGGACTCAACTACGATCCCTCTCACCTGCTCTGGCAACAGATGGATTACGTAAAACCGATCAAGGAATTCATTACCAGGTTTTTCCACGTGCATGCCAAGGATGCCATTGTCGACATCGATGCGTTAAACGAAGTCGGCATCCTCGCCACTCCACTGGAATACCACAGTCCCAAACTTCCGGGACTGGGCGGCATTGACTGGAGCAAGTTTTTCAACGCTTTACATGAAGAAAATTACACCGGCTCAGTCTGCATCGAAGTGGAGGACCGTGACTACGAGGAAACACTGGAAGGTCGTCAGGAAGCACTTCGCCAAAGCGCCCGTTTCCTGAGAAACGTTATGACTAAAGAAAATTAAAAGAGCTTCCTATTGGTCGCATTCCTGCTTTTTTCTACACCAAACTCTAACCCTTTTATTTCCATGCTTAAAGTAAACGAATATTTTGACGGACAGGTTAAATCCATTGCTCTGGAAACCGAAACCCTGCCAGCAACGGTTGGTGTCATGGCCAAAGGCGAATACACCTTCGGAACGGACTGTCATGAGATCATGACCGTAGTATGCGGCAAGTTAGTAGTCCAACTACCGGGAGCCGAAACATGGCAGGACTTTACCGACGGTGAGACCTTTGAAGTTGCGGCCAATCAATCATTCAAACTCCAGGTCCCCGTCGACACCGCTTATCTGTGTAAATACCAGCGCTAATTTCAGGCTTCAGTTTCTAAGGTACTACAAATTTGCCAGCCGCTGTTTGTGGCTCACCAAATCAACGCGGGCCATGAGTAACCAGGCAACGGCGTAGAGCGCACCTAGTGCCAGGAGGATGCTTTTCATCCCGGTGAAATTGAATACAATAGGATATATGCCAGAGCCTAGGGCCATTCCGAGATTGGCCAGGGCCATGTAACAGGCGAACTGGGTGGAGGCGATTTCTACCCGGCAAAGCGACATCGCAAGTGAGATGAAAGTTATGAAAAGCATGGTTCCTGTCAGATACACCAGAAACAAAGCGATGACAGCCACAGTGGGGTGACTCATGGTATCCACCAAGGGGAAAAGTCCGGTGTACAGGCAGGCGGCAATCAACAAAGTAAACGCATAGGCCCGACGAGCTCCGAGTTTGTCGATAACGGGGCCAAGCGCCAAACCGCAAAAGGCGCTGACCAGGCTCACCGAAGCCACCCAGTTCGCGTAATTGGAATCGGTGTAACCCAACACATTTATAGCAAGGTCAGGTGACCAAACCTTGTAGATCCCGTAGTTGATCCTTTGAAGGGATATAATGCCCATTATCAGGAGACTCATGGGCAGTAATAATACCTGTATAAGGTCTTTGAACAGTTGCAGAATACTTCCTTCCGGTTTCAGCATTTCGGGATTTGCTTCGCCTCTGCTCCAGGGGAGTAGACGCTCTCCTACTCGTTCGCGAAATAGAATCGAGACCAGAACGAGCAAACCGATCGAAACGAGTAGAAAAACCGCAACAGCGGGAAGACCGCCATACTTGAGTAATGCAACCGCAATGGAACCGGTAATAGAAATACCCCAAATCGAAGCCAACGGCTTTGGGCTAGAACAGGTAATGTGCAGGGCATCAGGAGGCTTAAAGAGACCAAACTCTTTCAGTCTTTTAAAAACGCCACAAGCGTGGAAGTGGGCGGTCTTCCTTCAAGATACCTCCAGTGTTTATTTCCTATTTATCAGCCCAATGATATTCGGCGTCTTTGATGACCTGAGAATAGACGGCTCTGGCTTCGGCGTAGTTTGCCAGAACGGCATCCTGCTCATTTGCACCAGGAAAACGATCGGGATTTTTCCGGGTAATACTATCCAATACTTCTATCCACCGGAGCATGTATTCCGCATCCTCAACAAAAGCTATCGGTTTTTGGTCTACTGAAATATAAATAGGACTGGTATGCGCTTGCCGGAGTAATCCGTCGGGTGCTCGAAAGAATGCCCTCGCGATTACCCATCCGCTACGTTGAGGAAGCAATTCGGAATTTAACTCCTCGATCAGAACCGGAGCCGCATTCTTTCCAAGCAGATCAAGTGAAGCGACGACCAAACCATTGTGAACGATCTGCAGAGACTCCAGAGATTCGATGGATCGGACAGTTGCCAGCAGTTTTATTGATCGGGTATTGGCCGATGATCTGGTTACAGTCGTACCTAAACCTTGTCCATCAGCGGTCAACGAAAGCATGGGACCTGAAGTGGCAAAGGAACGCCCCGATTTTAAGGCCTCCCAGAATTTTGCGGCAGTCATGCGGCCGTCGATTTTGGCATAAACACGGTGTTGGCCGGCTGCAACCGGCATCACTCCAATTGCAGAACCTCCAGAAACACCCAGACGAAATCCACAGTTTAAAAAACGATAATAGAGTCCGTTGGTTCGATGAAAAAGTCCGTCTCCAACCGCCTCATTGGATTCGCCGGATGTAAGCGCCCCGATCATGCCCCAGCCTCCCGGAATAGTTGAATCCCTGTGGTAATGATTGTGGCACACCTGAATCGTATCGAGTGCCCCTAAAGCAGCACCGATTACTGTTTCCGCCCAAGAGGGTTTATCACTGTCAAGAACGACGTCAGGTGAGTGGGATTGTGCGGAACGGCTCAGCGCGGCATCGGTGGGGAAATGTTCTCCGTTCACCTCGGCTGTGACTGGTAGGTTGAGATTGTAGAGAAAGGTAGCGCCAATGGTTCCACCAGGAATCGCATTGCGATCAATTCGTTCAATTTCGATGTTGTTTCGAGTGACGATGTGATTGCGGTCAACCTCAATGGGCAGCGTGTAGGATGCATCAGGCCAGCTCGATTCCCATGTTTCCCCACGACCTCTTAACCAAAAGGAAAATGCCGGAATCAGATGGACATCGTCCGCCAAGGCGAGCTGTTGCAAAATACGGGGATCGTCTTGTCCGAGGTGGACATGAAGATCCGCAGAAAACCAACCCTCTGATGGCATATCGATCCATTTACTTAATTGAACGGTTTTTTCCAGATTCTCTCCGGAACCCAGGAGAATGGAGAGGTCGACAGGAATGTATTCTTTCCCTTTTTCCACATGCACAACGGCTTCACCCTCAGGCAGGTCCATCGTAAAGACACCGTCACAGCTAAAACTACGATCTCTTGCATAAGGCGTAACCGTTATTGGCGCGAATGGTTCGAACAGTCTTTGGCCCTTGGAATCCACCCAGGCGCGCGCCGGAGTAGTCTCACCATTTTCATCTAGAATCCGAACTGTGATACTTGCGGCATCCACATTTATTAATCCCGGAAAAGCACAAAGCAGATATACGCAGAGTGCCTGAAACAACTCCTTCCGAATGAATTGAGCTTGGCGCCCTCTATTGATCAATCTCATCACATGTGTGTCCAAACGAGAATCTGAGCTTGGATTATCTCTGTAAAGAATGTCCTTGGTCAAGATGGGACTGGTGTAGCGGCTGGAATGGGGAATGATTTTAAAAGAGGTCAAAATCTGAGCTACCGGATCCAACGCATCCCACTTGCTCTGGTCAGGAAGCACTTCGTCCTAGCGCCAACTTCCTGAGAAAAGCCGATGGATATCCCAACTAAAGAAATTTTATTTCAGAAATTCCGTGTCAACCCGACGAAAGCATATCAGTGTCTCCTGGATGGCGATTTGCAAAATAGAATTAAAACTCTGCGGGGTCATGATCCTGTTGGCGGTGTTTTCCGCGCCAGCCTTTGCCGGGGTATTGACGGGAACGGTTAAGGACACTCATGGCAAGTCCTTGGAAGGTGTATTGGTCCGAATGACGGACGACGTTTCCGGGATATCGGAGTCCGTTTATTCCAATGCGCAAGGCACATACAAATTGGCAACTCGTCTGGAAGGTGAATTAAACCTTCGCCTGCGTACTCCGTATTATCGCGACGCTATAGCGACGGTGATCCTGGAACCCTATTCGCAAATCAATAAGGATCTGGTGATGGAAGCCATGACCGACGACCTTGAGATTTCCGAAAGTCTTCCCGCAGCCTATCACTTCGGCAGTTTGCCTTTTGAAAAGGGTAAAAACGCGAGTTTTAACCGATTGCAGTTTCAACGTGATTGCCTGTCCTGCCATCAGATAGGCAATTCGTTTACCCGAATTCAGCGAACACCCGAATCCTGGGCAACGTCCATCGAACGCATGCACCGTTACCTGGGCAACTTCGACATGGAGTTAAGGGATGCTCGATCGGTCATCCTCTCAGAAGGATTTGGCGGGAAGCCGTTGACAGTTCGTCCCCAATTTCCTCTAGACGAGTCACTCAGCCGCACGAAGATCTACGAATATCGCCTTGAAACGGCATACGTTCCACATGACGCCATCTACAACCCCAATGATGGTCTGATCTATACGGTGGACCAGGGCTTGGATCACATGGCCATTACGGATCCCGCAACGGGACAGACCGAGTACGTGCAGCAGTCAACCGGCAAGGCTATGTCTTATCTGTCCGAGGTTGAGGAGGACAATCATGTCATGGGCGAATTCGAACCTGGCGGTAAACACGGTCCGCATTCCCTGGATTTGGGTTTGGATGGCAATTACTATGTCACTAACACCGCAAGCAGAAGTATTGGAGTCTTCAATACCTCCACTCGGGAGTGGGAGCCTTCCTACCGGATGGACCCGAAAACCAAGGCAAGATACCCCCACACCATACGCATAGACAGCAAAAGTATTGCCTGGTTTACTTTGACCGGATCGGAACAGGTTGGTCGTCTCGACCCCGTGACACGCGAGTTCAATATCCTGAACTTACCAAAACGTAAACCACAAGGTATAGCAGGAACCACGCAACCTTACGGTATCGACATAAACCCGACGGATGGTTCGATTTGGTATGGACGCCTTTTTGCCGATGTTATTGGCCGCATAGACCCAGACACTTTTGAGATCAAAGAATTCGACTCTCCAATAAGTGGCCCGCGTCGCATGCGCTTCGACAAGAAAGGTGTGCTCTGGGTTGCCGGTTACTCTGAGGGTAAGTTGGTTCGAATCGAAACAGAAGGCTTCAAAACCAAAGTCTATTCGATGCCGGAATTCGCTCCTGGTTACCGGCCCGCACCTTACGCGTTGGGGGTTCATCCGACTACCCAGGAAATCTGGATCAACGAGAATATGACCGATCGCATGTATAAATTCATTCCCGATGAAGAGCGCTTTGTTGTTTATCCCATTCCCCTTCGAGGCACCTACACGCGCGACATGACCTTTGACGAGGACGGTCGAATCATTACCTCAAATAACCCATTGCCTACACCCGCGTTAGAAGGCGGAGTTCTTGAAATAATCAGCATTGATCCCGCCTACGATGCTGACAAAGAAGCCAAGCTGGTTCTTGGTAAAAGATGACGATGGAGTGATGGTCATCCCAGCTCCGAATGCGCGTAGGTCGAGGACTGCCCTATGAAAATACCTTAAAGAGCCGCCAATAGGGCCTTCGCCAAAGCGCCCGATTCCTGTACTACAATCCGGTAGAATCTTGTTTTAAAAGCTAAGTCTTCATATCCCACTCTTCACCACGAACTTCGCGATTAGCTGGTATTAAAATACGTTCGAAGAAAAATTCATTAACTACGAAAAGCGCTGAATTACGCGAAAAACTGAAAGTAGATCCCATTGAAAAGAAAATATTAACCACGAATGATTTTATCTTTTTTCATCAGTGAAAATCAGTGTCATCAGCCGTGCCGTGTCGTAGTCTTGGTGGAGACTGGTGGTTAAGTTTTTCTTTTCTCCAACAGGAG
>JAQBYJ010000072.1 GCA_027622555.1 Verrucomicrobiota bacterium | reverse complement strand
GAGGAAGATAAAATTAAGGTTTTTCGAGATCAGCATCGCCTTCCAAACAACAAATCCATTGTGGCCTTCATTGGTAGGATTAGCTACGAAAAGGGCTGAAAGATTTACCAGAAATCGCAAAAAAATTGCAGGAAGCAGGAGCCTTCCTAATGATTTGTGGAGACGGTTTACAACGTTCAAAACTTGAAAGACAGCTGAAGAATCAGAACTGCGATGAAGCCTGGCAAACCACGGGATTTTTAACACCTGAGGAAGTGAGAAAGGCGTTGAAGATAGCCGATATCTTAATCCTGCCTTCCAGAATTGAAATGTTAGGAAGTGTGTTGCTCGAAGCTATGGCTGCCGGTGTTCCAGCTGTAGCCTACGAAGTGGGAGGCGTCGGATCGGTTGGAGGCCCGGAAAATGCAATCAAGCTCGTTCAGCCAGAAAATCGAAGTTTGTTTATTGAGACCATCTTGGAACTGCTTGCAGATCCTGAGCAACGAAACGAATTAGCTGAGCGGGGAAAAGAAGAGTCCAGGCGTTTTCGATCTCCCAGGTCGCGAAAGAGACTGTTCGTTGCTATGAGGAAATTCTAGCGTCCCGTGCGTCCAATAACGAGCAGGTAAATTAATACCCATCCTAAAACGGATCCGGTCCAAAACTCATCCTTGATCTCAATCGTAATCCCAAGCTTAATCTACGCTCCCTTGATATTGGAAACCCACTTCTTGTAAACGCTATGAAATTTCCCAAGTCTCACTCTTTACTTTGCCTGGCTCTCTGCGTGGCTCCGTTTTTATCCTCCGCCGCGCGACCCAATATTCTCTTTATCATTGCCGACGATGCCTCTCGAAACAGTTTTGGGGCTTACGGTGCCAAGTATGTCGAAACCCCTAACTTCGATCGACTGGCCGAGGAAGGAGTGCTATTCACCAACGCCTATAACAATAATCCGAAGTGTGCTCCGGCGCGGGCGTGCTTGTTAACCGGCCGTTATTCCTGGCAATTGGAAGAAGCCTGCAACCACAATCCCATCTTATCCGACAAATGGGTGTTCTACCCCTGGATACTCGAGGAGAACGGCTATTTCATGGGTTTCACCGGTAAGGGCTGGGGACCTGGCACTTGGAAAAAAACCGATGTAAATGCAAACAAAGCCCAAAACGACAACCCCGCTGGGCACGCTTATAATAAACGGACGCGAGACGTTCCCTACACCGGTATCAACAAGATCGATTACCCCGCTAATTTCAACGACTTCCTGGAAGCCTGGGATTCTGCAAAACCTTTTTGCTTTTGGCTTGGAGCGAAAGAACCGCACCGGGGTTACGAAAAAGATTCATGGAAAAAGGACGGACGCAATCTGGACGAGGTAGAAGTTCAGGATTTTTTCCCCGACAATGATACGATCCGTGGTGATCTGGCAGACTACGCCATCGAGGTAGAATGGTATGACAAACAAATTGGAGCTGCTGTTAAACTACTCGAAGAACGTGGCCAGCTTGAAAACACACTTATCATTGCAACCTCCGATCACGGTATGCCATTCCCGCGCGTTAAAGGGCAAATTTACGACGAAGGTTATCGCGTACCATTCGTCGCCATGTGGAAAGGCAAGATCGTACCTAAACGTGTCGTATCCGATTTCATAACTTTTCCCGATCTTGCCCCTACCCTGCTCGACCTGACCGATATCGATGCGCCCGATCAAATGACAGGGCAGAGTTTTCTGGCGCAATTATTGTCCAGGGATTCAGGCCGCATTGACGAGACCCGTAATCACACGCTTCTTGGCAAAGAACGCCATGATGTTGGCCGGGTCGATAACGGGCTTCGATCTGTCACCTATCCGGTACGGGCCATTCGAAATGACTCGTTTCTTTACAGTCGGAACTTACTCCCTCACCGCTGGCCCGCTGGAAATCCGGAATATGGGTACAAAAATACAGACGGGTCACCCACCAAGAGTTTCCTGACTGAGCTCGATCCGTCCGACCCGGATTACAACTATTTCGAAATGGCTTTCGGCAAACGCCCCTTCGAAGAACTCTACGATGTTCTTAACGACCCGGATTGCGTTAACAATCTGGCAGACAATCCGAGCTATGCAAAAATCAAGAACCGTCTTTGGAAACAACTGGAGACCGAGCTCATCGCTCAGGCAGATCCCCGCATTTTGGGTGAAGGTGAAATCTTTGATTACTACCCCAACAGTAAATGGGAAGGAAACCGTAAGCTTTACAATGATCCAGACTGGAATCCTGTGAAAATCTTCGAAGAGAAATATGGAAAGTAAGACGGGTAAATCATCCCGTTTAGACACTACATTTATCAATTTTGTATCAAGTTTAAGATTCTGCTAGGAAGCTATGGTCCTCCAACGCATCCATCACAAAGAATGGTGAACAATGAGTGAAGTAGCCAAAGTTCTTCGAATAACCCCGCAGCTTTATCGTGATGGTACATGGCCAATGGCGTACGATCCATTTGGCGGGCTTCAAACCCAGGTTTGGCGAATCACCAAGGAACTGTGCAAAGCCGGAATTTCGCAAACCGTGCTTACCGGCCATATTCCCGGTTATCCAAGACATTCGAAACACGAAGGTTTAATAGAAATTGAAAGTGTGGGTTTGGCACTACCTCAATTCGCAGCATCCAGACTGCTGGGAATCACCTGGTTTTTTGCAGTTGCCAAGCATTTGGTATCAAGACGAAACGACTATGACCTTGTTCACATCCATTTTAATCAGTGGATATGGTGCAGATTTCTGGCCGTTATTTGCCGACGACTGGGTTTACCGGTTGTTATTTCCTTAAATACGGAACTGTGGATCAACACAAAATTCCCTCGGCTGCTCTCAAACAAACACTTCAACCTTTCACAATGGATCGAAAGGAAAACTATCAAATCCGTCGATTGTGCCGCCGCATTAACTTCAAAATATGCCAACCGATTGAAATCCCAATTGAAAACGGAGGGGAATAACATCGTTGTTATTCCTGATGCGGTAGAAATTGAAAGTTTTCAGAAACCGTTGGCCATTGATCAACTGAAGCAATTCCGGAAACGGTTCGGAATTCCCGACCACAAAAAAATCGTAACTTACATCGGAAGAATCAGAACTGAAAAAGGATGGGAAGACTTTCCAAAGATTGCTGCTGAGTTAATAAAGTCAGATGCTTTTTTGTTGATAGGCGGGGACGGACCAGACCGGCAATCATTAGAGGAATCAATGAAGAAGACTGCAGCCGATGACGCGTGGGAAATTACAGGCTATTTGAATCCGGAAGAAGTTAAGACTGTGCTGAAGATTTCAGACATCCTCATCCTTCCCTCGCAAAAAGAAATGTTTGGAAGCGTGCTACTTGAGGCGATGGCGTCGGGTGTTCCCACCGTAGCTTACGAAGTTGGCGACGTAAGTGAAGTGTCAGGGGACCGCGGTGCGGTATGCATGGTCCCGGTAAAGAATGTAGCGGCATTCAATCAGGCAATCCTGGAAATTTTAACTCAACCTCAAAAACGAGAAAGCTTGATTAAAGAAGGATTTAGACGTGTTGAGAAATTTTCAATGAAGCGAGTTGGCTCAGCAACGATCAGTTGCTATGAAAGAATTATAAATCCAAATTCCTCACCGCAAGTAGCAATAGACTCCTCCACTCAATATTCATGAACCATTTGGTCACCACTCGAACGCACGCATGAAACGTATTTCCAAACTAAGAAACTCCGTCCTGGTTGTCGCACATCCTGATGATGAAGTCCTTTGGTTTAGTTCACTCCTTAAAAAAATCGATAAGGTGATTATCATCTTTAAGGACTTTTATCCCCGACCTGAAATAGGAGAGCAACGCGCGAAAGCTATCGCCAAACTGCCATTTGAAGTTGTGTGGCTGGCTATTCCTGAAGCCGGGACCTACGGACTTGGGAACTGGGAGCAACCAGAGCTATCACCTTTCGGACTCATCGTGGAAGATGCTGCTTCTACGACCAAAATTACCGAAGACTACGAAAGAAATTTTCATGATATCCACACCCAGCTGAAAAAGCATCTTTCCTCAGACATGACAGTATTTACACACAATCCATGGGGTGAATACGGTCATCCGGATCATGTGCAAACCTATCGAATTATTGAAAGCCTGCGTGCAAATTTGGAATTCCACTTGTATGTATCCTCGTATGCTTCATCCAAATCAATGTCCCTGGTTCAATACTATGCTGATACTGGCGTTCAAGAACCTATTACCGGTCGTATTGACTCAACTAATTGCAATCAAATCGCTGATAGCTACAAGCAACACGATTGCTGGACATGGGCCGATGACTGGATATGGGACAAAGAAGAATATTTCCTGGGCAATCCGCAATTGAGACAAGCAGGTTGTCACTCCAACTCTCTTGCAAGCTCGACCTTACTTCGACAGATTCCATCGTCGGTAAAAAATAGAAAACCAGGTTTATTTCTTTAACGATTTGTGAAGGTGTTACGGTTTACCCCCCCCATCCTTGTAAACGCCAAACCGTCTCCTCAGGGACATTACTAAAAAATATCTAATCGTTTTCTCTCCGATCGTCTCTCTATGACTAGGCTCAACAGCTTTTATTAAAAACACCATTTTCTCAATGCGCTTTACCGGCGTACCCAAACTCTTAAGAAAATTCCTCAGATGTATGACAAAATAAAAATAGGATATGTCAGTCTCTATTACCCTCCGGTCGGAGGGGGGGGGTCAGATCTATCTCGATCGTTTGATTCATTCACTTGGAAATTTTGCCCAATATCTTTGGACAACTTCGCCTGATGAAAACCAATTGAAAGCATCCTTGAATGGGGTTTGCACCGTGGAATGTTTTGGCCCGAGCCCGGAGATTGATTACTCCACTATGGGCGATTGGTTCGAAGAAAAGCACCTGGAAGCGTTTGAAAGCATTCTAGCTTGGTCTAAGAGAATCCAATTGGATCTAATAATCTTTAATTCTCCACTTATATACTTTCACCAAACCAAGAAATTAATCCGCGCACTAAAAGGTGGACCAAAGATCGGCTGTATTCCACATGATATTCCAGGAATGTCGTTTTCATTACTGTTGGATGACTATCAAGAAACAGAATCCTGGGAAGAGTCTCTTGATAATATTCGACCGAGGTTTTCAAAGATTTCCAAGGATGAAAATACGCAGTTGCCTGGATCGCCATTTTTATTCGGCAACGATTTTACCATTTATAACAGCGAATGGATAAAAGAGTTTTATGACCCTTATTCAGAAAAAGATAGTGTCATATTTCATCCCATTATTTCCCGCACGAACGAATTACCAGAACTAGGACTTGAACCGGTCGATCTGACCATAGTAAACCCGCTTCCCATGAAAGGCGGCGCTCTGTTTCTAGCTCTGGCAAACTACCACTTCCGGGGGTATAAAATAAGGATACTTGAAGGGGGTTACAATTCGTCGATGACAACCTTGCGGCCATACCTTACTCCTGTCCGGTCCGTTTTATATCAAGCGGAACTTCCAGCTAACATCCAAGTGCTGGGGCTCATCCAAAACATGTCCGAGGTTTATAGGAACACAAAGGTTCTCCTACATCCGACTCGAATTGAAAGCTTTGGTATGACGGCGGTGGAAGCCATATTTGAAAATTGCATCGTTGCAACAACCGACATTCCAGGAGTGATCGAAGGTGTAGGAGACGCAGCCTTGCATCTTCCATATTATGCTACACCGCAGCAGTGGGCAGATAAAATTTCCTCAGCACTTAAAATCGAGAACCACTGCAGTGAAAAAATGTCAAAAAGGAGCCAGTTTATCAAAAACAGACAGGCAGAAGAGATTGAAGGGCTGGAGCATTTTTTGGAATCCATGGTTCCGAGAACTGCTGAAAAAGAACGTTAAGTGCTATCGTCCAAGATCGAATGAATGAATCTTCTAAGGGAGCTTCAGGTAAAAGGTCCCATTGGAAAATATCGAGTTCCTCATTCTTAGGAAGACTTCCGATTCTTTGGGCCTAATCCCAGAAATCGCTTTATCTTACTATGATCCATACCATGGATACGCATCCAAGCTTTAATAACTTCCTTAATCCTCGTTTTGCGAATTTTCCTGTGTACCTCAGCCGTAAAGTATTCCGGCCAATGGCTACGACTCAAATCCGGTTCTATTCCAGCGAGCATTTCCTTCCAGTTAACGTCTTTTTCAAATCCGAGTTCTACTAAATCGTGAGTTATATCACCATGGAGCTGAAGTTGCCCAACAATTCTTGGCAGGTGTTTCTTGTAAATTCCAACGCTTACTGGTGCAATGGGTCTGACTCCTCTAAGTGCGTCAAGAGAGCCCGATGACGGTTGTGCCATTTCATGATACAGGCTAAACGGACCCTTGGTTTTTAAAAATGGTAACTGTTTAAGCAAGGCTTCCTGCACGAGGTCCGGTGCGGATACAAACTCTTCATACCGCACCGTGATCAGCCTCGGGTGTGACCGAACATTGCGCCAGTATTTACTGTAGACCTTCCAATTATCCATTGATCCCCAATAACGATCGGGGTCCTTGCCGTGTTTGCTTACAACTGCGTCACGCGGATCCCTGATTAAGCATATGACAAATAGATTCGGAAGGATTTTAAGAAACGGTTTAACGTAAACGATATCTCCCGGATTTTTAGTCAGAAAAATTTCAGGATTCGTCGTCGGTAACCTAAATACCGGATCTTCATGACTGGAATGTTCGTCTATCTCAAAGCAAGCAACCATTGCCTCAGCTAACAGAGTAGTCCCTGTTCTGGGCCCGGTCCCAACAATGTGGATGTGTTTCATGAAGAAAAGTTTTTTGAACTAGGGAGAATCCAATAGGGTTAGTCAATGTCCCAACAAGATGCAATGGTCAGAAAATCACTAGGTATATGATTTTTACAAAAGCGGTTCACACATAAATAACTTAAGTATTCGGACAACATGAAATTAAAAACTCTAGTCATTGGCATGTTAGTCGGTTTCTCGATATCCTTGGTCGCGAATGATACTGAGGTGCTGATTCATGGGTTGACTCGGTCATCAAATTCCATGGGTAAAATCGAACGGCTTTAATTGAAGAAGGTTATAAGGTCCTGAACATTTCTTATCCATCGACGAAGTTTTCACTAACAACACTATCGAAAATGGTTTCAGAAATTGTGGTAACGGAAATAGAGCAGTGTTCAATTCACTCGCCTGTTCATAGTTTCAGTTTTGGTCCGCGGTATTTGACTTAGTTGATGATCAAAGTACGCTTCACCCATTATGATTACAATTGAATCACTAACAGAGTTCTTTGGATGGTGTGCGGCAATTAACATCGGACTTCTTCTGTTCACATCAATAATGCTGATGGGATTCTCAGTTCCATTTTCGAAGCTCCACGGAGCAATGTTCAAAATGACTCCAGAGGAAGTAAGATCAGGATTCTACAACTACCTTTGCATGTTTAAGGTCGCGGTCATTGTATTCAGCCTCGTTCCCTACTTGGCACTGAAGCTCATGGCTTAGTTAGAACCCTGGTGCAACTCACTTAGAAAACCCAACAGGAGAATCAAAAGGCAACAAGTGCCTCTTACATTTCCTTAATCCGTATCCGCCGATACTCGATCTGCCCTCGGTCACCTTCGAGACCGATAGCTCCGGTTTCAGGGATTTCAAAGGCGGCTTCAAGGACTTCGCCGTTGCAGGTGCAATGAGCGGTTGTGCCAGTGACTTTGATAATGATTTCATTCCAATCGCCCTGTTTGTATTTTTTTAAATCCTTGTAAGGACCGGCAAGTAGAAAGTCTCGGCATTGAAGCTGTTTCCCCCGAAGAAACACACCACTGTCCGCATTTGGGGTAGCTCGGAATTCGAGTTTTAAAATAAAGTCTTTGGGGAAATCGCGCGTCGTCCAGAGTTGTTGAATACGCCGACCTTCGGCTGGAGTGGTGACCACGAGCCGATCATTGATGGCTGCAAAGCGAAGGTCACTACTTACTGTTTTACCATAAAAATTCTCCGGCTCGTTGAATACCGAAAATACAATTCCATTGTTATTCGGTTTTCTTGGAGGTGTTACCTTGAATCCCCAACCGTTTAAATTCTTACCGTTAAAAAGAGGAGCAAATCCTGGTTCAATCTGGAAGTCATCCGCCCCGGTATCCATCATTCCAAGGGTAGCGAAAACAGGACGAAGTGCCGCTTTCCATTTCGCATAGCCCAAATCATTTGGGTGCAATAGATCCGGAAACTCCTCGATTTTCGCATCACCTGCTTCATTGGCAAAGAGAGTCCAGGTATCTACAACGGTTATGCGAATATCTCCTTTTACCGCAGCAGCAAGCTGCTCGTTTATTTTTTGAATGTCTTCAGAGGTCCGATCTTTTTCACCGGAGCTTGGAAAAATACGACACAATATAATAGGCAGATTCGCATCGTGTTTATGAAGCGCATCAATTATGAGTCTCACATTGCCTGAAATTTGCTCAGGCGTAGCACCGTCGGCCAAATCGTTCGTCCCCATCAGCATGACGACGGCGGATGGATTTAGCGCGATTACATCCTCATCCAAACGAATGAGCATACCGCGTGTCGTGTCTCCACTGATTCCGCGGTTAGCAACTTTCAAACCAGGGAAGCTAGGCTTTAGCCGTTCGTCCCACCCTTGCGTTATAGAGTCACCAAAAAAGACTACTGCTCCCTGATCAGCTTCCACACTGTTAAACCAGGAAGTACGGCGATCCGTCCACACCTTCTGAAACCATTCATGCTGCCCGCGAATGGGACCGTCGCCGGGCAGGCCTTCGTAGCTAACAGGCAAAGCGATGCTAGCTTGCTGCGAGAGAGTTAATGCATCTCCATGGTGATTGGGAAACGCGAATTGTGCAGCCAAGCAAAAAACAACTGTCAGCAGGGGAGTTTTTATAGGATTGTTCATAAAGTATTTTTTGGGGTAAGAGATCTAATTTTCAGTTTGGCATTCATGCAGCAAAAATCCGAGACCTGCGCCGAATCCGAGTCCGTGACCGGCTCCCCATAGCAAGTGTCCAATAGGCCCGGAAACCAACGCATCCGCTTCACCGCCCAAATAATATCCGAGCGTATAACAGGTGAACAAAACAGAAAACATAACCAGAAAGCTTCCTTTTTTCTCGAAAACCTTTTGGAAGAGCCAAGTCATCCCAGCCAAGCCGAGGAACGATCCATAAAGATCGGCATGAAACTTTCCTTTTAGGACAAACCAAAACAAACACCAGGCAATTGCGTAAACTAGAAAGGCAAAAGCAAAGAAGGCGCAAAACTTCCAAGAGGTGTTAGGCCTGACAACCAACCTGCTCAAAACAAAGCCGGAAAGTCCGAGGTACACCACAGCGATTGAAATATACATCGGGCCTCGACCCGGGACAAGATGGAATGCCCATATGGAGTAGGCGATTACACTAACAACACCGAAAGCAACCGAAGCGTATGGCATTCCATAGCAACAGCGGCCACTTTGGGTACTATCCAGTTTTAGGGTACGATCAGGGTCTAATCCAAACATAATTTTATTTCTTAAGGTGTTTATCGGCAAAGTTCATATAGCTAGTCCAATCATAATCGGTTACATCATGCACACCTGCGCGGATGTGATAACCGATTGAAGAACCGACCGGTTTATGAATCGCCGGTTGTTTTTCGGACTGCACGCCTTTTAGCCCAAAAAGTTCGTAAGCGGGTCCTGCGTGTTTACCGGAAAGAAACTCTCCATTGGGATCAGCCCACTCGTCTTCCTGCGCACTCGCAATGTAAACAGGCCGGGGCGCCATTAATGCAATCAACATATGTTGGTCCAAAGGCAACGCGGCCTCATTGCCGTTATAAGTTTTGAAACGCTCGCAAAACCAATGAGGAAAACTCGTATTAATTCGCTCAACGGTTTCTCCGAAGGCGCGCCTACTCAGAGCGGCACCACCACATCCGGAGTCATTTGAAATGGTAAGGGCAAATCGTTCATCGCTCGCCCCAGCCCAAAGTGACGTTTTTCCCAACCGTGAATGACCCATCACCGCAATATTCTTCGCATCAAAAGAATCATCCGTCTCCAGGTAATCAAGCACTCGACTCAAACCCCATGCCCAGGCCGAAATAGCACTCCAATCTTCGGTTTCCAGAGTTTTCCCTTCGTCATCCTTTTTGATGTGCGCTCTTATCCCGTCCTTCCAACCCTCTTCATGATCGGGTTCGATGTCTCCATAATACAAGGTCACCACTCCATAACCACGATCCAGAATCATTTCGACCGGCCAACGCTTGGAGCTCAGCCCACGTGACTTTTCGTTGGCCTTATTATTCTCGTAGCCTTCACCACGCCCACTGCGCATCCAGGAAGTCGAAATGGGTATACCAGGATCATTCTGAATTGAATGGTTACCTCCAAAGTTATAGCCCAGAAATGCGGGCACTGGCCCCCTTTGTTTAGCAGGTAAATAAATCAATACATTCAATGTGGATTTCGGGCCAACATCCTTGAGGTGGATCGATACCAATTTCCGAATGGCCTTTCCACCCAATGCGGATTCAACCGAGTGGACATCGTAACTCACCTTTTTGGTCATCTGCGGCCGCCTTCCATACATATGCCGCTGGAAAAGCTCCATTATTTCCGGCCGTCGCTCTTCCCTCCATTGTTTGGAGGTTGTAATCCTCGAACCATCCAAAGCGGTTAGGACATCCGGCAAAATGTATTCAGGAACATCGGATTCGTCACAAATGAATCCAGGTTTGGCGGCGAATCCAGGTAGCATAACACTGGCGACAACTAGAATGATGGCGGGGTAAATGCTTGCAGGGTAAGTATAGAAAAGAGACATCCAAAACAACTATTCAATCGCATTAACAAGAACAAGATCGAACTCATGTAAGTATTCAGTTTCTGTTCGAGTTAAAAAGTACCCGGATAAACAAATTGCTTTCAGTCCCAACTGGCTCGAGATATCGAACTGTGTAGGCGGTATCAAACAGTTCATTTGTAATCTCAAATGCCTCCGGGAAATAGTTCCAATCTTTCAAATCATAGGAGTATTGAGGCTGGAAATCATCCTTGCCGCTCGCCTGCAAATTGATGGGCAAACGCAAATGTAAATAGCGGTTACCATCGTCACTCTCAGATATCCAGCTCTCCACAAAGATCCCATCATATCCGGTTCCGGGATCTGAGCCGGTAAAGTATTCCAAGCCGTTGGAAAGCCCATCTCCGTCTGAGTCAATAGAACCATCGGGAATCGAATCCCCGACATCCAATTGAAGCGCCATACTGATCCAATTTTCGTAGCTCATTGGTTCAATCGAATGGGTAAACATCCAGGCCTCTTCCTCGCCGAGACCTTCCAGAATAAGTCCACTTTCTGCTTTAGTTACGGAAAGCTGTTTAACACCGATAGATACCCAGTGATCCTCAACGTCCGCCTGCAACATGGAGTTGCCAAGCACTTGAGACTGTCCCTCGAAAGTATCTCCAAAATCCAAAGTAACAACCCCATTCCAGCCCTGTGGTAAATAGGCAAGTCGTCGTTCGAAAATATCGATCAGCTCAGCACGCTGCCAAAAGTATTGATTTGGAAATGAAAGCGAAGGTCTCAAGGGATCAGTAGGATCTGAAAAATCGATAAAACTAAGTTGCCCCGAACCCTGGGCAACCAACAAGTCGTCGACCACGGCCATGCTATAAATATCCCCGGGTCGCTGCAGAATCTCATGTTCAAAAAATGCTCCGGCGGATAGCCATTCGTAGGTGAGAAGCTCTGATATTGGATTACCCGAAGAGTAATCCGTATTTCCCAGAACAATGAAATTGCCTTCAAAAAGCTTTGGACCATAACCTACGTTTTCCACGACCAATTCATCCACTTGAAACGCTTTCACTCCATCGAACGCGAGAGCTTGAATACGGATTTCGTTCATCCATTGAGTTTCTTCGTAATACGACCGATTGCTCGATGAAAACAGAACCGCGCTATCGGCTCCGTTACTGATCACATTCTCAAATATCCCGGGGATCTCGACCAAGCTTCGTTTTTGAGGACTGGCAGGATCCGATAAATCCAATTGCCCCAACCAGTGGCGAGCCAGCCACTGAGGCCGTCCACCCGTTTCTTCCACGTACTCACTGGATTGAAACCCATAATACAATATAGAATCAATAAGTCGGAACTTTCCTTCCGGCCAATAAGACAGAGGGTCTATCTCGGAAGAGTCTCCGACAGCTATTTCAACTCCTGTGAAAATTTGTGGGTGTGCTTTGTTATCTATAGAAGCAGTATACACTTTTCCTGAAGAAGGATAATATGGATACGCAACATCGGCAAACCCAATCCCACCTCTTAGAAAGAAGCCATAACCTTGCTCTGCAGGATACCAAACCAGTGAACTGTCTGGAAGAAGATCCGCGTTATAATCTCCCCCGGATCCATATCCATATTCATTAGAAACGGATTCATGAAAAGCACTTCCAAGAACATTAGGAGATAACGGGTCCGAAAGATCGATGATCGAAATAGAAAAAACTTCGGCATACTTCCAGTTTTTGTCCTCCTGCTGCTCAGACGACAGATTGGATTGCGCTACAATCAGGCATTCTTCCAACAACAGCGATCCTACGATTCTTCCCTCAGGAAGCTCCAGGGTCGCCCGTTGTTCATCTGCATCCGAAACAGGACTCACATGAAGCCGTGCTTTCGCATCGGTCGAACCATAATACCAGTAACCAGGACCACGCTCCAATTGGATTAAATACTCCCCCACCCGATGAACAAAATCCACCGGCCATGCGAGGGTCAGTTCAGATATCAACTGCGGTTGATCCGGGTCGCTGATATCGAGCGTTTTTAAGGCAGCCCCCGATATCGAGACCACTGCATCGCCGAGTAACCGCGCTCGACGAGCCTGGAATTCATGTTCGAATGCGCCGCGTTTGATCAACTCCCCGTCGCCTATTTCAATCATCTGCACACCGCTATTCCAACCGTTGTCGGGAGTATAACCCTGGTAAGGTAACAAGATCCAACCATCCTCCGGGAAAAACCCAAACGCCTTTTCATCCCAGTTGGCCTCCGACCAGGACCAACCGTCCTCATCGCCTACAAACACGCGCGACGCCAAAGAAGGAGTAGATGGTTCCGAGACATCAAACCAGGACACGGCAATCTGCGAGTCCTCCACCCCAACCGAGATCAAGGCATCCTCGCCCAACGTTTCAAGATGTGTGGAGAATCCAGGCACTTCGAGCTCACCCAACAACTGTGGATTGGCAGGATCTGCCAGACTGATCACAAAGAGCGGGTCGATACGCAAAACGGTAACGACATAGAGGAGCTCACCAGCAAACCGGGTGGCAGTTATAGACTCGTTATTGGCAAACTCCAGTTGGGCGAGAGGCTTGGGGGATAACACTTGCGGACCGGACAAGTCGAATGTCTCCACGCTGGCGAACCGATTCCTGTTTTCCGTTCCCCGCCAAACCTGACTGACAATGGTAAAAACATCATCCTTCAAACGCATATTAAATTTATCCAACACGTGCCCCTTGACAGGAATCTCAAAGGCGACGAATGGATCCACAGACGGATCCGAAATATCTACCACGTGAACCGTCGACATCGATTGCCGAAGCACATTGTCATAGGAACTGGTGGAAATCAGCAGCGCTTCGGCGGTGGCTTGTACCTGTCCACCCCAGTAATTGTGGCGATCGCTGTTAAGCTCCAATGCCTCAATAATCACCGGGTTCGCGGAATCGGTTAAATCTATTTTTGAAACGGCAAGCCCGGACCGATAATTAAGCTGTTCCACATTGGTTTCTGGATCTACGATGCTCTCCTGCCACCATCGCCTGGAAACCAGGTATAAGATGGAGTCAACCATGCGGGACTCAACAATGTAACCCGGCACAGGGATCGCGGCAATTTCTTCCAGCTCATCTGTTTGATCATGCTTCACCAAAACGACTTTTCCGTCCCCGGTACTCGAATCGTAAGTTAACAACACAACCACATCGTCGACAGGATGCAGGTAGAGTTGCTCACCACCAAACGGAAGTCGCTTTGTAGCCAGGCGAAGAGGCTTTGCAGGATCAGATACGTCTATGACTTGAAGGCCACGATACTGATTGAAAAAGTATAAGGTACTGTCGCGCCATTTCCAAATGTCGGATTCTTCAACCGTAGCCTCCCGACTCCCATCTTCCGCAAAATCCACTCCAGGAGTCGCTAACCGGTTATCGGAGTCCCCCATTGTTGGATCGAAAGTTGATTTACCCGAGTAAAATTCGTAGGGAAACGGATCGCTCCAGCTGGCGGCAATTTCCAAATCATCTTTCTCGACTCCATCCGGAAGTCGAAGCTTTAGAAAACCCTCACTCCCCTCAAGATGCGCAATAGTACAGGTTTCCCAGCCTCCGTCGCTCCGGTGAATCCGCAGTCGAATTCGTCGGACACCTTCCGGGATCTGAATAACGACTGCACGATCAACTAATTCGGCCTTGATTACCTCAAACTCATTATTGGCGACCACAGGCAGGCTCAACTGGAGTAGCAAAAAACAAATCAATGGAAGAAACCGTTTCATTTTTTAAAAAAAGCGCGAAAAACAGGCTAAACGATCAGACTGATTCCTGCCAGTTTTTTTTTGAAGAGCTACTGCTCTTTCCAATCAGACAAAAATGCATAAATGCCCTCCAGTTGCACGTCAATTCCCAGGGTGCCTGGAGGCCCGGTTCCCCCGTGTTTTAAACCCGATCAGGATGCGGATGCACCCAAGGCTTGCGATAAGGACGAGCAAGCAAGGCGTTCGCTTCCTTATCACCCTTGACCAACCCGGCTTTGTTATCCCACTCCAGGGTGCGTCCGAGTTGCATCGCGTTATTGGCAAGAATACAGGCTATCGTTGAATCGGCTCCGTGTTGAATATCGGCGACTGGGCGGCTTCGTTTATCCACCGCTTTTAAAAAGTCCAACATGTGCCAGCGAACCGCCGATGCTACATGCTTTTCCAAGCGTGGCTCTGTGCGATCGATGGGATACTGTTCATACTCAAAAAGAGGCGTCCCACTCAGTGCAGGCGTTTTTTCACCGCGCTTAAAGAACTCATACTTGTGGACACTCAATTTCAGAGTCCCCTTTTCGCCATAAATGATTCCTGCCCATGGGTAATCCGGGTCGGGTGCATCTCCCCAGCTTCGGTGATTCCAGACGACGTTCATCTCGGGAAACTCAAACGCCGCCGTCTGTGTATCGGCCGTAGTTGCACGTGCCGTCTTGTCCATGTAGATTCCACCCGTGGAACTCACTGAGGTCGGCATCCCCAGGTCCAGCATCCAACGGACCATATCCAACATGTGAACACACATGTCCCCCATGATCCCGTTACAGTATTCCATATAAGCACGCCAGCTACCGGGATGAATGATCTGATTAAACGGTTGCATGGGTGCAGGTCCGGTCCACATGTCAAAATCGAGATGCGTCGGTGCAGGAATGTCGGGGGCCTGCTCCTTGGTCAGGTTCTTTCTCATGTGGTAGTAACAGCAGACATCGGCATGAGAAATTTTTCCAAGAAGCCCTTCCTTGATAACGCGATCACGGGCCTCGATCAGATGGGGAGTGCTACGCCGCTGGGTACCGACTTGAACTACACGATCATACTTCCGCGCCGCCGCAACCATGGCTTGGCTCTCAACCACATCGACACCTGTGGGCTTTTGCACCCATACGTCGGCTCCACCTTGTACTGCCTCAATCATCGGTAGGGCATGCCAATGGTCAGGCGTGTCGATGATAACAATATCAAAGTCTTTTTCCTTAAGCAGTTTTCGGTAGTCTGAAAAAATGCGTGGCCGTTTGCCGGAAAGCTGACGACCGGCGATCTGGTCCGCAGCGTCATTGGCCATAACCGAATCAACGTCACACACGGAAACCACTTCGACCGGAGCCACCTGGATCATACGAAACAAATCGAGTTTCCCGTACCACCCCGGGCCAATCAAAGCCACCCGCTTTTTAATATCGATAAAGTCCGAAGAAAAACTCCTAAGAGTCGGCAGGGTTGCAAAAGCAAAGGCAGCGGAGGTGGCTTTAAGGAACTGACGTCTATTCATGCGCAAAATCTAGTGGCCTTCGCTAAGAGCTGACAAGCTTGCAGATTGGTCCACCGTAGAATTATGTAGGAGTAGTTTCAGCTGCGAAACGCCTATCCCAGAAAATCGCAGTTGAAGCAGTTCCTACATAACTAAACAAATTGACTATGGTATGTATTGATCTCCGAGGTAACCACATTGTATTCTAAACGAAACACATTCCTGGATGTCGGAAACAAACAGACGAAGACAATCAACATTAAGGCGAGGAAGATTCTCCCAAGAAAACGCCAGGTACTTTGTCACCGTCTGTAGCAAAAATCGCCGTCAGATGCTATGCGAAGACGAAGTTCCGGAAATAATTTTCAAGAGCCTGACGGATATGAAAGATGTTTTCAACTTGATCGCTTTGGTTGTGATGCCTGATCACCTGCACTTTATCATTAAATTGAAGGAAAGAACACTAGCCGAATGTATTCAGATGATTAAAGGAGTGACAGCATTTAAAATTATTCAATGTCGAAACCAGAAAGGCTCGGTTTGGCAAAGAGGATATTACGACCACAAATTTAGAACTGACGATGATTTGGGACCTATATTACACTACATGTGGAACAATCCAAATCCGCCAGGAACCCATTTTCGCTGCAACAAAGAGGATTGGATTTGGTTCAAAAGTATTGTTACCGAGGATATCAATTATCCTACTTGGTTGAGCGAGCATCCGATGGGCGTTTAATAAAAAATAGAAAACGGATAGATCGACAAGCCTACTCCCTTTTAAAATGCCGCGTGCATTTAATACATAAGCTGCTTTAGCTGCGATTGAAATTCTTTGACGCACGAATCGCAGCTAAAGCAGCCTACATATCCAACGCCCAGCGCCAGACAGATCCATCCTCTGGATCAATCGCTTCGCCAATAAATTCAAATCCGAGTCGCTTGAGAATCGTTGTAGACGCACTTTCCTCTTTAAGGGTATGGGCAATCAGCCGTTTATCCTCATCAGACCGGAAAGCGATAGCGAGTAGGCCACGAGCCATTTCTGTTGCGTAGCCCTGCCCCTCGTATTTCTGGAAAGTAAAATAGGCTATCTCAACAACTCCCTCGTCGGATGGCTCGCCCTTGAAGCCACAGACTCCGATAACTTCATCTTCGTCGAAACCAACATAACCGGTCCAGGGCACACGCGTTGCTGCCAGTTCAAGCATTTCCTCAGCAAGACGTTTTTTAATGGCTTTGTTTTCCAGAAACCCTCCAATTGGTTTTAGGACGACAGCCACGTTTTAGTATGTATCCGCGTCCTTGAGTCGCTCGTCCAATTGAGCAACCAGCGATTGGATGAGGTCTGGATTCGTACCGGCTAAATTGACGGTCTCTGCGTCCGGCAGCTGATGGTCATATAATTCGTAGAATCCATTTCTGTGATCGATTAAACGATACCTGTCCGTGCGAATAGTGCGTCCACCTTTGTGAAAATAACTAACAGCCGTATGTCCTTCGCCTTTCGGGTTTTCCAATAGAGGGTTTAAGGAAATACCATGAAGCCCTTCGGGCGCGGGCAAACCGGCCAACTCGCACATGGTGGGGAAAACATCCAGGGTTTCCACCATGGCATTCGTCGGTTCTCCGGCATGCTTCATTCCGGGTATTGAAATAATCAGAGGCGAATGCAGAGACTCTTCGAACAACGCGTGTTTACCCCAAATGGAATGTTCACCGAGGTGCCAACCATGGTCTCCCCAAAGCGCGACAATCGTATCATCACGCAGATCTAATGCCTCGAGCTGAGCAATCAACTTCCCCACCAAAGCGTCGACGTAGGAAATACATGCCGCATAATGTTTACGGACGAGGATCGCAAATTCGGGATCGGTTAGCGGGTTCTTTCCCCACATATTGTATTTCATGAATTCACCTGATTTATGCCAAGTGGTTCTGCGATCCGGTTGCTCCGGGTGAGCTATCACCGGCAAGGTGGCATCCGCATAATGCTCCATATACTCAGCCGGCGCGCCAAAAGGTAAATGAGGCCGAATGATACCAACCGCGAGGAAGAATGGCTTATCATCGGCCGCGAGCATTTTCATTTGCTTCAATCCTTCTTCAACAATCAGTCCATCCGGATAAATCGTATCGGGCCCCGGTGTTGATTGGTGCACATCCATATCTTCCGCTTTCCCACGAATTTCACCATTGGATAATCCATGCATCGATCCACGAGGATGCTGCCAGGGACCATCCGGACTGATATGGCGATCCCAGGAGTTGGGCATCTCGGGAATGGAATCATCATTCCAATCATCTCCTCCTCTTCCACCGGGATGGTGACTGACTTTTCCTACCGATACGGTGGTGTATCCGTTTTGCCGAAACCAGGCCGGCATACTTGGAACCACATTGGAATCCTTTTTCATACGCTTGGCTCGATCAAAGAGGTCGTTGTTCGTACCGGAACCATACCTACCTGTCAGTAACGTGTAGCGGGAAGCTCCGCAGGTCGGCGCCTGCACATAATGTTTGAAAAACGGTCGACCCGTCGAAGCCAGTTTGTCGATATTGGGCGAATGAATATAATCCTTGCCGAAACTTTTGAGCTCAGGGCGCAGATCGTCCACGCAGATCAATAGCACATTTGGACGGTCTGCAGCGTTTAATGACAAACAGCCTAACAGGCTAACTAGGAAAAGAAGTTTTCGCATAATAAAGAATTACTTCGAGTCGACGGTTACCGGGATGGTGATCTCAGGATGTTTTCCCGGAGCGGTGATTACATTCAAAGCTTTAAATTTGAGTTCGAACTCTGATTTTCGCTGAAGGGTTTTCACTTGAATAGCAGTATCGTCCATGGCCTTGACAGTCACCACATCCCCATGGGTTTGAAAATTGTAATCTGAAACATTCTCGAGTATGTAGCTAACACTCGTTGCATTCCGAAGGGTGACCAAAACAACCGATGATTCCCGCAGGTAGGTAGCCGCAACGGAAACCAGAGACGCTTCAACTACCGGAACGACATGCTCGGGACGTCCGATTAAAGTATCGTTGATGACTGCGATTGTTCGTCGATCATCCAAGGCCTCGCGAATACTTTCGGCAGTGCGTTCCTTGGCAAGCACCAACGACAGCGGTCGATGGCCGCCAGCAGGTACATCGTATTGCCAATCGATAAGTCCGTGGATGTCGGAGGTGCCAATTATGGCGAGATTATGGTCAAGTGCGATTTGAAGAGCTTCATCGGAATAGGTGTCCTCATTGACTACTTCGATTCCATGCAAGAGTCCGTCAGCAATCAATTGCTCATGCATCGGCGTTAATTCAGCGATTCCATCATCGTCCTGCCCAATCCACATAGGATGATTCCAGAAAATAAAACCACCCTGTTCGTTAGCCGCACGGTAGGAATCAATAGGATCATCCACCCACACTTTATTGGTATCGGTTATAAAAATCGCATTGGCGTGACCCGGTGGCATTGAACGGGTTATTTCGGTTCCCTGGATAACAATAAGTTCCGTTCCTTTTGCCGCCTTGACTGCCTCCTCGTGAGATCGGCTACGGTCGGGCATTGGAATATCCGCGCCATGTTTTAATTTTTCCAAATGGTCAGTGATGGAGATCGCATCCAGATTATCTTTCAAAGCCTCCTCCACCCGGATACTCGGCCAAACATTGCCGTCCGAGAATACGGTGTGCATATGGAAATCGCACTTGAGTGTGTAGTAACCAGGCACGTCCGGGAACTGAAGTTTACGGGTAAGGTTCAGCGCCGTATGCGCATGAGCGACGCATGCAGTGAGTAGAAACAATAAGATGTAGAATTTCATTTTAGGGTAGTGATTTAAAGAAGTCTTAGCAGCGAGTTGATCATAAACAAGCGTGAAGGCCAATTAACGCAGAATTATTGGACGCTTTCAGCTAACTTCTCTCTTTTCTCTTTTATCAATTGAGCCACACTAGCAGTTATGAATCTACCCCGTTTTGTTCTCCTAAGTATCTTCACCGCCGCAAACTTATCTGCTGCCGACTCCCTCTACTTCCGTGAAGATTGGAAAGAGATCCCCTTTGCGCTGCCGATCACTCCAGCCCACGTCAACAACCCAGACCTGCGCATGGAGACGCATGGCCCCGGTAGATTGGGTATCAAAAAGTCCCACCACGAAGAGAAAGAAAACGATCCGTTTTATATTTGGTCTGGCCAATGCAAGATGTCATGGGCGCTTTCTCTGAGAAAACAGGCTAAGCTAGTCGATCTATCATCGAACACAGCCAAAGTCAGTTGGCGCAGCCGGCAGAGTGGTGGACGGCAGTTATATCTTCTCATTAAACTGCCTGGAGAGCGATGGTTTGTAAGTGAGCAATTCGACAAAGGAGAAGATGAATGGCACGACCACAGTTTTAAGATCAAGGACCTGAGCTGGAGGCATTTTAGTATTATCAAATGCGTAGCCGAGGAAAAGGTGAAGGCTCCGGATTTGAGGGAAATTGAACAAATCGGATTTACCGATCAAGTCGCGGGGAATGGGAGTAAGTTTTCTTCAAGACTCGATTGGATCGAAGTCTATGGAAAAGAAAAGGCAGCGCCGCGCGTTCCTCAGCCCGCAGTCAAGTCATCTCCTGTTAAAAAAGAGCTTCCCGCCGGTGTGGAAGCTCATGGAAATCTGGTCTATGCAAGCTATGGAGATCGTGAATTGACCCTCGATCTCTATCAACCCAAAGGTCCGCAGGGTCCCTTACCCGCTATTATTTTTATCCATGGTGGGGGTTTCTACAAAGGCGACCCGAGTAGCTACACTGCTATGGCGATTGAGTTGGCTGAGGATGGCTATGTAACCATGAACATGTTTTACCGCCTGTCGGGAGAAGCACCCTTCCCCGCTGCCATTCAGGATTGCAAAGCCGCCGTTCGCTGGGCTCGGGCAAACGCCAGAAAATACAATATTGATCCGAATCGGATTGGTTCGGTTGGCGGTTCAGCCGGAGGTCACCTATCGGGCCTCCTCGGTACAAGTGGACCAGCCACTTACCTGGAAGGCCTGGTAGGTCACGAACATCAATCCAGCCAGATTCAGGCCTGTGTTGTCATGGCCGGTGGCATGGATTGGAGAACTGAAGAAGCTCAAGCAACAGCAGCGGAAGATCCTCGACGCAGAATCCAAACTTTTCTGAACGGTACTTACAAAACGGCCACCCAGACCTACCACAACGCCTCACCCGTATTTCATGTTTCAAAAGCAACAGCACCGATGTGTTTCATGGATGGCGAATTCGACTTACCTGGGACACGTTATCCGGAAATAATCAGCGAGCTGAATTCACGCGGCATTTACAACGAATCGCATGTCATTGAAAAAGCACCTCACGCTTTCTGGTCCTCGCATCCTTTCTTCGAACCGGCCACTGAAATCCTCATTAAGTTCTTTGATCGAACTCTTCGGAAGAGGTGAGTCGATTGATTCAATAAAAACCAAAGATAATTTGGATAATTATATACGATCGATCGTCATTGAAATGATCGTCACATTTTCGACCGGCTTGTCGCTAGCGCCTTTCTCAACGTCTTGAATAGCGAGAACGACATCCATGCCTTCGACCACTTTACCGAAAACGGTGTGTTTTCCGTTCAACCATTCAGCGCCTCCTTCTTTAGTGACTATAAAGAATTGGGAACCATTCGTGTTGGGTCCGGAATTTGCCATGCAAAGGGTTCCATAGGCAACTTCTCCAATTAAAGCAGGTTCTCCAGTAATAGGATCGAGCTCCTTTTCAAAGCGAGTGATTGGATCCGTGGTTCCCATTAACTCCTGGAGTTGTTCCACCGTCATTCCAACCATGGGTCTAAAAGATCTCTGAGCATTCATCGTTCCAAAAAGTTCGGCAATGCCCGGAATGGGGCTATTTCCTCTGTACTCCTGAATATGCGGAAGAATAAGACTATTGAATACATCAGCAGCGGCTTCCTCGTCTTGTATCTCGCCGGAAACAGGCACCAGTTTCCCGGCATAGGTCTCGTCCTGAAATTGGTATCCGGGTCCACCTGTTCCTGTTCCTTGAGGACAGCCACCTTGAATCATGAAATCTTTTATAACCCGATGGAAAGTGAGCCCGTCATAAAAGGGAGTATTCATTATGCTACCATCCATAGCAGTCCAGGCTTTCGTCCCAGTCGCCAAACCGGTGAAATTCTCAACCGTAATAGGAGTGGTCTCCTCGAAGAGCTCCATCACAACCGTGCCATGATTCGTAACCATGGTGGCAACCAGCGTTTTGGGCTTTTTAGAACAGGCAGCGAATAACAATACCGTTGATATCACTGATAGGGAGAAAACTTTCATGATTGAATTCATAATGAGTAGCGGAAACTAATCGAGCTTACGTCTTGGGCAATTAAAAATTATCTGGTTACAATCTCTCGTACTAGAACTTAGAACAGCCAAGCCGCAACCAACGTTTAATTCGACCACAGGTTGCTCTGATAAGCACAGATTTTGTAATGATTCCTTAACCACGAATGGACAATTGACACGAATCAGAAGGTAGGTATCGATCGCCGAGTCCGATATCCTGAAAGGTTGGTTCGCTTATTACCAATCAACTTCAAAGATGCCAAGCTGGGGCTTGGCGTTCCCGGGGGAAATGCAGTTTCGGATTTCGGGTCTGATTCTTTGACTGAATAAATGATTCTGTACCCATGATTCTGTGAAAAAGAAATGCTTTCAGGTTTTCGCGTATTTCAGCGCTTTTCGTAGTTAAAGAATTTTTCTTCGAACTTCTTTTAATACTGTTTAACTCTGATGAGCAGAGAAGTTGTAGTAGATTCTTAACCACGAATTGTTGAACAGGAGTCAACTGAAAGTAGCAGCGTGAAAACTGTGCTTAAAAACAATATTCTAACGCATAATTAGTACAGATAGGCATTGATGCTTTTTTTCTGATTTGTTATCAGCGTCAGTCGGTGTTATCAGTGGTTAATTTTAAGATCTTGCTGTTTTGACAGACGGTCCAGAACGTAGATCCTGAATTCCACCAACCCCAGTACCCCATATGAAAAGAAGAGCGTTTCTCAAAACAGGAAGTATCGCAGCTTTGACCGCTGCAGGCATAGCCAACGTCAAGGCAGCGTCTCATGCTGCAAAACCTTCGATGGAGCCGATCAAGATCACCAAGATTAAAGTGATCATGACCGCACCGGAGCGATCGCATCTGGTGGTTGTGAAAGTAGAAACCAGCGATCCCGGACTCTATGGCTGGGGCTGTGCGACCTTCACGCAACGAGCACTCACGGTAAAAACCGCAATCGAGGAATATCTTGCCCCTTTCATGCTCGGGAAGAATCCCGACAATATCGAAGGACTCTGGCAATCCATGTATGTCAGCAGTTACTGGCGCAACGGTCCCGTTCTCAACAACGCGATCAGCGGCATCGAAATGGCGCTCTGGGACATCAAAGGCAAACGAGCGGGCATGCCGGTTTATCAACTCCTCGGTGGCAAAGCCCGATTTGCCGCAGACCTGTACGCGCATGCCAGCGGCAGCACCTTTGAGGAAGTGGAGGATAGCGTTCGTCGTTGGATGGAAAAAGGCTATCGTCACGTCCGCGCACAATTTTCTGCCCGCAGGGGAGGTTCGTATGGTTCGGGTGGATTCGATCCGAAAGAACACCCCAATCTGCCCGCTGACACCCAGCTCTTTGAGCCCGACAAGTATGTGAGAATGATGCCCCAGATGTTTGAACACCTGCGGGATAAGCTCGGGTTTGATGTCCATCTGCTGCATGACACCCACGAACGCATCAGCAACTCGCAAGCACTCTACCTGGGTAAAGCATTCGAACCCTACGAACTCTTTTTCTGGGAGGATCCACTGTCGCCTGAAGGAGAAGATTTTTTCAAACAGCTCAGAGCCCACACCATCACTCCCATTGCAATGGGTGAGTTATTCAACAACCCGAATGAGTGGCACGACATCATTAAAAATCAGTACATCGATTTCATACGCGTTCATCTGTCCCAAATCGGAGGCCTGCTTCCGGGAAGGAAACTGGCGGCTTTTGCCGAAGCTTTCGGAGTAAGAACCGCCTGGCACGGTCCCGGCGACAACTCACCCATTGGCCACGCCTGTGGTATAGCCCTGGACCTTGTTTGCCAAAACTTCGGCATCCAGGAGCAACACATTTTCAACGAACCCGCACAGGAAGTTTTCCAGGGCTGCCTTAAAATTGAAAACGGTTATTGCTACGCCAATGAAACTCCCGGCTGGGGAATCGAAGTCGATGAAGAACTGGCGAAGAAGTACCCGTGGAAAGGCCCCAACTCATTTGACTACCATTGGGGGCAAACGCGAAAACCGGACGGAAGTATTATAAAGCCGTAGATCCCGGAAGAACTCTACTCCTGAACATCGAGGATTTCGATTTCAAAAATAATAGTTGAATTTGGAGGAACTGCTTTGCCCGAGCCTTTTTGCCCATAGCCGAGATAGCTGGGGATATACACTTTGGCTTTCCCACCTAATCGAATATTCATGAGCGCTTCGGCAAATCCCGGAACAACGCTGCTGACGGAAAATGTAGCCGGTATACCTCGCTTATAAGAACTATCGAACAGCGTTCCGTCAGTCAGAAACCCGCTGTAATTAATTACTACAAGATCGGTTTGGGTCGGCAACCGGCCATAACCTTCGTCAAACATTTCAATCTGCAAACCGCTTGGTTTTACTTCCACCTCTGGCCGTTTGGCGTTTTCCACTAAAAATGGATCGGAGATCTGAGGACCTCTTTCGAACGATGCCTGCGGAGCCTTGGGTTTAAACTCAAATTCAAGACCTATCCCACATAGGGACTCACAAACCAGTATAAACAGTAGGGAAGTAATAAATCTCATTAATAAGCAAATTCTGTGATCTATTCCGTTGGCGACAACGCAAAAATACTCAACTTTCGCTGAGGCGAATTAAGCGCGATTCAGCTGAGGACGGCCTGATTCAACCACAAAGCTGGCGCGTGTATTAAGTGGAGCTCCTTGCCTTGTTACATAAGGAACGGTGCGATAATGAGTCGTCCATTGATGTTGAGTCACCTGACAACTCACGTAACCGCGCTCAGTATTGTGGTATTTTACAAAAGGATTTTCAGAGAGCAATTGCGATACCGTCGCAGGTTGATCTTTGCCATCCCCCCCGGATGAAATCGAAGTCCCCACAAATTCAGTAGCCACACTTTTAGAATCCAATCTTTCAGCATCTACAATTAATTCATTCGCCCAGTTCGAATGAATATCGCCGGTCAACACCACGGGATTAGAAATTTTTGCTTCATCGAAAAATTTCACGAGTTGCCGCCGTTCCATCTCGGCAGAGGGCCACTGATCCATGCTATGGGTAACCTCTTCTCCCACCGTTCGATCCACGCGTGCCATCATTACCTGCTGCGCCAGGACATTCCATTGCGCCTTTGAGGTTTCCATTCCAGACATCAGCCAATCTTTTTGTTTGCGGCCCAATAAGGTGTTACCGGGGTTGAGAGAATCGGGACAGGGAGGTTTGTTTTTATCACCACAAGGTTGATCCGTGCGATATTGTCGCGTATCGAGCACAAAGAAGTCTGCCAAATTGCCGAAAGGAACCCGTCGGTAAAGTTGCATATCCGGCCCTCGAGGAAGTTGGGCGCGACGCAACGGCATGACTTCGTAGTAGGCTTTGTAGGCATTGGCTCGCCGTTGCAGCAATTCTTCAGAACTAACCTCCGGCTGCTCAGAAATAGCATTTGCATAATTGTTATCCACTTCGTGGTCATCCCAGGTTACCAACCAGGGAGCGGCAGCGTGGGCTGCCTGGAGTGCTTGATCTGATTTATAAAGTGCATAACGATTCCGGTAATCCTCTACCGACATAATTTCCTCGCCTGTGTGTTTGCGGAGTCGGTCATCGATACCTTTGCCTTCGTAGATGTAGTCTCCCAGGTGAACAATGAGATCCAGATCCTCGCGGATCATGTGCTCATAGGCCGTGTAGTACCCGGTTTCATAATGCTGGCAGGAAGCGAATGCAAAATTCAGTTTGCCCGGGGACGATCCGGCCACCGGCATTGTTCTGGTACGACCTACCGGACTCGTTTCATTGCCGACCTTAAATTGATAATAATACCAACGATCGGGCAGTAATTTCTTCAACTCGACATGTACCGAATGCCCCCAGTCGGGAACGGCAACCGTGGTGCCTTTTTGCACAACTTTGGAGAAAGCTTCGTCATCGGCCACCTGCCAGGAAACTTCTACCGGCTCCATCGGCATGCCTCCACCTTCGAGTGGTAGCGGAGCCAAACGGGTCCATAATACCATCCCGTCGGGAGAAGGATCTCCTGAGGCAACTCCCAGTTGAAACGGATAAGCAGGAAAACTTGGATTCTTAAGAACTGGATCCTTCGTGCAGGATGACCAGGCAGCAGCCGCAGCGAGTGACCCCGTGTAACGCAAAAACTTGCGCCGATTGATCAGGTGGGAATCAGAAAGACAATAATAGGGCAAAGACATAGGGTATAGGGATGATTGAAGTTTAGTGCAATGGGTTCAGAATAAGATTCCAACTAAGTATACAGATAACTGAATCTGCCAATCTTGTTTAATAACCATTCGAAAAAAAATTGCAGGCATTGAACAAAACCGATCTTGCACTTGTCATTGGGCAAAATTTCCACCCACATAAATCGCATGCCAATCCATCATCCTTCCAAAGCCAGGAAACTTGGAATTATCCTGCTGTTAAATACGGTTGTATTCGCGCAGGCAACGTTCGCAGCCAGCCATGAATCCAAGGCGGATCCTTCCATTGAGTGGGATCTAACAGAGCTTTACGCCAACGATGAAGCATGGAATGAAGCACGCGAAGAAGTCCTGGGAAAACTGGATGCGCTCACAGCCAGGAAAGGAACACTGAGCAAGGGAACGAAGGCATTTTACGAAACGCTTCAGATGGTGTCGGACCTCTATAGAACAGCTGGGCGCGTCTACACCTATGCAAGTACACGCGCCGACGAAGATTTGCGTAACGCTCCGAATCAAGAGAAAGATCAGCTGGCCCAACAGATGTATAACCGACTAGGCGAAGCCGCCTCCTGGATTGATCCGGAGATTCTTGAGCTGGGTCGAAAAAAAATCGAATCCTACCAAAAAAAGGAACCGAAGCTGGCACCGTTTGCGCATCAATTGGACAATACTTTACGCAACGCTGACCATACCTTGGGACAGGAAGCAGAACAAATCCTTGCCGGAGCGGCACAACCCCTTCAAGCCGGTTACAATGTCTATGGCCTTCTCGCCAATGCCGAAATTCCCTGGCCGGAGATCGAGCTCTCTTCGGGAGAAAAAGCCACCATCAATTCACAGGGCTACTCCACTCACAGACAAAGTGAAAGCCGCGACGACCGAAAACTGGTCTTCGATTCTTATTGGGGCAAATGGGCGGAATACGAAAATACGATTGGCATGACCTTGAGCTCTCACATCCAGGGAGAGGTCTTTCTTTCAAAGGCACGTAATTATTCCAGCGTTCTGGAACGCGAATTGTTTTCCGACAATCTGCCCGAGGAGATCTACCGCACGCTGGTTCGTGAAGTGAACCATGCCCTCCCCACCCTGCACCGTTATTTCAAGTTACGGACACGCATGCTCAAGCTCGACCAGATGCATTATTATGACATCTATCCGCCGTTGGTTTCTTTGGACCAGGAATTCAACCTCGGGCAAGCCAAGGAAATGACTCTCGACGCCATGTCCATATTCGGGGACGGCTGGGTAAACATGCAAAAGCATGCCATGGATCAGCAATGGATGCATGTCTACCCACAACCCGGTAAACGCTCAGGCGCTTACCAGAATGGATCGGCTTACGATGTCCACCCCTACCTGTTGTTAAACTTCGACGGCACCTATGATGCGGTTTCGACCTTTGCGCATGAATGGGGTCATGGCATGCACACCCTGTACGCCAAGCAGGAGCAGCCATTCGAAACCGCCGATTACTCCACCTTCATCGCCGAAATTCCGTCCACCTCACTTGAACTTCTTCTTGAAGAGAACACGATCAAGAATGCCAGGACCGACGACGAACGGCTGTCCTATCTCGGCAACGGTCTGGAAGGCATGCGAGGCACCTTCTTCCGCCAAACCATGTTTGCCGAATTTGAACTCTCGCTCTACGAAGCCGTTGAACGCGGCGAAGCACTTTCCGGCGAAAAGATCACTTCCATGTATGCTGAGCTTGTTCGCCGCTACCACGGTCATGACGAAGGCGTTGTGATCATCGACGACGCATACACCCGCGAGTGGATGTTTATCCCGCACTTCTATTACAACATGTATGTTTATCAATACGCCACGTCCAAGACAGCTGGAACGGCACTCTATTACAATATGCAGAAAGAAGGTAAACCAGCCGTTAACCGTTTTATCCAACTCCTCAAAGACGGAGGTGCTGATTACCCACACGAACTTCTCAAAAAAGCCGGCGTCGATTTATCCAAACCTGAACCCTACCGCGCCTTGGTAAACAGAATGAACGCCATCATGGATCAGATGGAAGCCATCCTGGATAAATCAAAATAAAAGCAATAGAATAGGGTCAATGTTCATATTTCATATTCTGCAATTTAAAGGCATACTCACAAGCAATAGAATAGGGTCAATGTTCATATTTCATATTCTGCAATTTAAAGGCATACTCACAACTCGTTTCTTCTTCTCGTTGATAGCGTCCGCAGTTGTTGCTCACCACGTTAGGTGCTCCCATATTCAGGCGCTGACTCAACCAGGCATTCGGTACGGAAGAATTACGCTTAAGCTGAGTCGCGATTGCTAGTTTCCACCGTATCGAATAGGGACTACCCGGAATATCAGCTTCTTTTTGTTTCAGCGTCGATATCGCTGTTTTAACGTACTTCTCCCATTGTAGTTCATTGAACTCTTTCAGCTCTTTCTTCTCCATTCGCAGCAGCCCTTTTTTCGCAAAGTACTCGGCTGCGAGTTCTTCTTTGAATTCCTCACTTCCAACGCACCAGCCCGAATTAAGCTCCTCTTCTAGTTTAGCTTGTTCTTCGGGATTGGTTTCCATCCTGAGTTTTAAAAAATTCTGATAGCGAATCCAGCCGCCTTTGCTGTCATCACAATCCTCTAGATAGTCCATCCGGAAAGCATCCAGAAAAGAGGGCCGCGTCGCGCGTTTGGGGAAATGCCAGAGACTTGACCAGGCGTAACTGGAAAGGGACGCCGAATCTGCAAGGCCGGCACCGATTGGATTCAAGTGAATATAGTTAACCAATCTGAGCCAGTGTGCACCCGGCTCTACCACCAGAGACTTGAAGCGGCCTTGGAACAAATGACCGTTCACTTTGCGGTATTTGTGAAACCGCCCGGCGAAGGTCGCCCGTAACCAACGCATGCCTTCTGAGAGGTTTCCCTTGGGTGTTCCGATACAAAGATGGAAGTGGTTGGACAGAATACAAAAGGCATAGAGTCGCCAACCACTTCGTTGGCACGCTTCAAACAAGGTCTTCTGGAAAGAGATTCGAGCTCCCTCCGTTTCAAAAATAAAGCCACGGTAGTTGCCACGGTTGATAACATGGTAAAGACCATCGCTGCTTTCAATTCGAGGATTGCGGGCCATGCAAACAGATCAATCTAGAAACACCCGTCTGTCAAATATGAAATATGAACATTGACCCTATTCCTTCTATTGAGCACTCATCATTTTGTCGGGTGGCGTATGGACAATTCCAAGAAGTCCATCAATCGATAGGTCTTCATCGATGAGCGGCCAATGAATACCGTAACCCGAAGGAGACACTTCAAAATTGTTTCTTTCTTCGGCGGACGCTTTGCATAGTGGTTCAGAAATCTCCTCCAGCTTGAACTCGTGTCGCTTACCGTTGACGTCCAAGACTAATGTGGAATCTGTAAAGACGACCTGCTCAACTTCGTGATACTTTTTCATTTCTTCAACTTTCTTTGCCATTCATCCCACTGCACTTCGATATAATCAAAATTTTCAAGGATGATCTTACGTATACTTCTTCTTTCACTAGGTGTCAAATTGTAGGAATATGCTTCGTTAATGTCGAAATTCTCTCGATCCAGCCAAAACTTACATTCCATATCGCCCTTTGTGCAGTGGATGTGAATCGGTTCGTTGCCTTCATTCGCAAAAAAGTGCAATCGCCATCCAAAAATCACTAAAATTGTGGGCATCCGATAAGCTCAATGGGTTTGTCTTCGGCCTTCAATTCTTTTCGCATAACGGAGAAGTGAGCAATGCGGACTGAATCAGAGAGTAAAAACGTAAATAAATCGGTGTGTCCGCATTTGCTCAACCGTTGTTTTCGGCCATTGGTTTCGGATGGTTAGAGGTTTAATAATATACCGTATGTGGATTAATTGTCATCTACTACCCTATCAGGTTGTTCATGCCCAAAACCTCACGCTATTGAGCTGGGCGGGCTACTATGCAAATTGTGACTGGTCCGGTGATTGGATTGTGGAGATGCGTAAAAATTATGGTCAGGGGGCTTCGCTAAAAGGGTCAATCCAATACCTTTGTAGTAAGTTTATCGAAGTAGGGCTGCACCGAGGTGCGTTTCCCACGTAGAAATTCTGAT
>JAQBYJ010000071.1 GCA_027622555.1 Verrucomicrobiota bacterium | reverse complement strand
GTCTGGATTTTGATATGAAACAATTTTCTTCGATAACCTTTGGATATTCTTTGGTAAAACCGCACCTTCATGTAGTCATGAATCACCAATTTAGGAATATGTCGATACTTGTCCGGCATTTGAGAGAAGGTGGCTACTCACGGGTTGGATTAGCGATGTCTTCCAAACTAGATGAAAGAACCAATCATAATTACCTGGCCGGATATCTGGTAGAACGTGAAGCTTTCAATAAAAGAGATCAAATCCCCCATTTATTGACCATGGATTTTTCAAAGGATCTTTTCGAAAAATGGTTTGATTGTTTTCGTCCCGAGGTAATTATAACCAGCCTGAGTGGCTCAACTGAAATCCATGAATGGTTAGTGGCTAACAATTATAAAATCCCTCAAGATGTTGGTATTGCTCTACCCAACGTACGATTTGAAGATGTTGTTTACTCTGGAATCGATGAAAACCCACTATTGGTAGGAGCCATGGGCGTAAACACGGTTGTAGGAATGATTCACCGGAATGAAAAGGGAATTTCGCATAACCCACAGCACATATTAATTGAAGGTCTTTGGGTCGATGGGAAAACGGTTTTACTTCCTAATCCGAATGCTCCTCAAGCTCAAAGGCACTCCACTAAATACCAACTTTAAATCCCTAAGCATTTTCCCATTTTTCCGCTTGCTCAGGTAACCAACTATATTACCCTTGTAGGTCTCCTCATTATGAATTTACCGGATTTTGAGCACTTCCGAGAATGGGTCCAAACCACTCCTGTAACTCAATGGATGTACCTGTTCAACTTCGTATATTTTAGCTTACTCCACGATCATCTCCCCCTTCATCATGATCCAATGTCCGGGGAAGGTGCAGATGTAAGGGTAAACGCCTGGTGTGGAGGGCGCATTGAAACGGAGAACTTCGGCTTCGTCGGGGCCGAGTAACTTCGTATGGTGAATGATACCGGGAAGGTTTGGAATGAAGCCCTTATCGACACCGCCGGGGTCCTTCGCCATTTCATTGGCCGCCATGCCGATGGTTTCATTCAACCCCGGTTCAAGGATCACCAGGTTGTGCATGTCGACCTGCGTCTTTAAAGTCATCTTACGAATTATCCTTGATTCACAAATGCGCTAACCTCAATCATCGTTTTGGTTTCTCAGGAAACCTTTCAATCAGTAAATCTACTCCGACCTATCTATCCCGCTACTCTATGCCTATTAACCCGCGCATTACTCAAAAACAGTTGGCAAAACTTGCGGGTGTCTCCCACACAACGGTTTCGTTGGCGTTAAGGGACCACCCTAGGATCAGTAACGTAATAAAAAAGCAGATCCTGGATCTTGCCAAAAAGCATGGTTACAGACCCGATCCCTCCCTTTCCGCTTTAAATGCCTATCGTTTGGGAAAAAGCGAGACACATTACCAAAGTACACTCCTTTGGATTACGAACTTCTCCTCATCAGACGGATGGAGACATGGAAAACAAATGGAAGGATATTTCCTGGGCGCTCAAAGTCGGGCCAAAGAATTGGGCTACAAGTTGGAGCAATACTGGATTGCAGATCCTAAAATGAGTTCAATAAGGCTTAGTCAAATTTTGTTGAATCGAGGGTGCACCGGTTTGCTGGTGGCTCCCCAACCAACTCCTTACACAAAGTTGAAATTTAAATGGGCCGAATTTTCTTCGGTAACGTTTGGCTATTCACTTGCAGAACCTCAGTTGCATATGGTGATGAATCATCAGTTTCGGAACATGCAACGAGTAGTCCGTGAGTTACGTATTCGTGGTTATTGCAAGATTGGAATCTCGATGCCGTCTGAATATGACGAGCGGGTGGATCATAGTTACCTTAGTGGCTTTTGGATTGAAACAAACAATATGAATCCTTCAATTACGGTTCCTCCATTGCTGTCCGACAATTTCGATTTCAGCACATTCAAAGCCTGGTTCCAGCAACATGAGCCTGATGTCGTTATTACAGCCACGAACTGGGCGAGAATTGTTGAAGATTGGCTAACAAAATTGAAACTTAAAGTCCCCCAAGACGTAGGACTGGCAGTCCCTTCCGTTCCATTTAAAGAAAACCGATTCTCGGGCATTGACGAAAACGTGAAATTAATTGGGAGTATTGCAGTTGATACGCTTGTTGGGATGATTCATCGCAACGAGAAAGGAGTACCGCAATTTCCTCTACGCATATTGGTGGAAGGCATTTGGCACGAAGGCGAAACTATCAAAAAGCCATCTACAACCTTAGAGGGTGTCTAATACAACGTTTTCAGAATAATCGACACTTCAGAAAAGACATTAAATCAAATAGTTCACTCTCGTATCTAATTAAAACTCGAAGGTGTTGGTTAGGAATATTGCGCGTTCAACCGGTATCCTCATAACAGCGTTGGATCCATCTGGATTGATCACTTCGGGAATTAAATCCTGATCGCCTATTAGGTTCCTAAGGTTGAGTTGAACGGTCCAATCGATACGATCTGACAATCTTTTCCTGTAACGGGCAAAAATATCACCGTTGATAGAACTCGGCGCAAAATACGGACTACTTAAATTAGGTTGCTGGAGTACATCACCTTCACTTTCGACAAGAATAATGGGATATCCCACCGCGGCTTTGTCCTGCCAGCGTAGAGCACCCCCTATTTCAAACCCTTTGAGAAAGCCACCTTCAGTAAATTGATAGGCAGTGACAAGATTCGCGCGCCATTTTCTTTGCTCCTGACTTGCCGTCCCATCTTTTGCCGCTACGGACGCCAGGGGATTCAAAAAGTCTCTCGTGAGTCTTTGTTTAAAGGTAGTGTCCCCTGTAGTGCTCGGATTGTCTGAAACATCCGTGTCCCACAAGTTTGCGTCCACCAAGGACTGACGGATTTGTGAGTAGTAGGCCTGCAGCTCTGCTCCTGAGCCCGACTGCACTGTTTCTTGTTTAGCCACATTCATTGAGATCCTCCATCTGTCAGTAGGATTCGCGATAAATTCAACCTCAACCCCTTCGGCAACAAAACTTGAAGTCGAAGCAAGTCCTGGTACTGGATCTTGCTCTACATTGTCCAAGCCAACCCCTGCGCCTTCAACCCTGAGATTACGTGCAGCTTTAAGTGGCTCCGGCACAAGGTCGAGAAGGGTTTGAATCACTTCATCATAGTTATCATAATATTGATCAATGCCTGTTGGATTACCGTTTGCGGCAAACCCGAAGGGGACTTCCAAACGTTTTGCCTCAAGGTAGGTATTTAGCCACTGGGAAATTGTGTTGGTGGCGCCAGTTGCGAGATTTCCGGCTAAAGATATGTTGCTGTTTTTTGTCTCGAACCAATTCACTCGGAAGTTGTAGCGGTTCTCCATGAATGATAGGTTAAATCCTTTTTCCGTAGTTTCCCCATTTGGCGGAGCAATCGAATTCAAAAAAACATCCTGTCGAAAACCAGTTGGTTGAAAGTTTTCTGATTCGGACCAAAAAACGCTCAAGTCTGCCCCAAAAGGAAGCTCAAAGAGATATTCTTCGGGGAGATGGACCACGATGCTAAAAGTACTCGTATCCCCCTTGGCATCCAGATCCGGAGAGTCCTTAAGAATCAAGTTTTCCGGATCAAATGCGCCATCTGCTAACCGCCCTCCTCCTACATTCAGCGTATCGCGAACATGGTCACTTCGATAGCCGTACAATGCCACTACATAGTCATCTAAGAGATAACTCTGTAAAGTAATTGCTTCAGTGTCTATTATACGTTTGGAAGCACTTCCGCTATTGAGAAACTCATCAGCATAGGCAGTCACATTACGAATCGTGTCTGTTGCAGGATCCCGGATAAAAGTTTTAAAAGAGTAACCGTTTTGCGGTGTGATTGGATCGACATCAATGAAGCCATCAAGACGAACATCATTGTAACTTCCGACTCCACGTAAATCAGGTCCTACATAAAAACCTGCATGCAGTTGCCTGCGCTGACTATTCTTAAGTCCGTTTAACGCAGTCTGCATATTAATTTCATCCGAACTTACCGCCATCCTCCAGTCGCGATTCAGGATCTCTCGTTCGGCCCGTTCGGCGATACCTGAAAAAACATGGCGTCCCAACCATTTGCCGACGTCTCCATCCAGCATCTCCCGAAAATCCAGATTGTAGAAACCCGTAACCCTGGATGTGTTTCGATCAATTTCTGATAGCGCATGGTTGCCCCAGGCCCTCGATATCATGAAGGGCCGCCCAACATTAGGATTTGGCTCTCCGTTCCCAAGCCACAAATTGTTGTCCACCCAAACATCACCCGACCTAGGCAGCCCGGCGGTTGAAAAGGGAAAAACTGTCCGTCTATCCAAAGACTGACGGTTGTATGAAAATTCTAGTCCAGCCTTGTTCTCTAAAAAGAGCTGTTCCAGTGAAATTGAAATATTTTCGAAATCATCCTGGCGGGATTCTAAAGTTCCCGTTATTAGCTGATTTTTAAAATCATAAATATCGGTATTCTGAAATGTCTGCGCCGTGAACCCGGAAGTCCAAGCTTCCTCCACCAGGTTGCTCTGCATTAACCAGTCAAAGGCCCGACTACCCTGGACGCGGCCTTCAGCAGCTTGGATGTCTGCAAGGGCTGGATTTGAAAAACCAATGTTCGGGGGATTCCCATTTATCGGATGATTATAAATAGGCGCAATCGCGATAAAATAGGGAAGCCGCCGAGCTAAACTGCCCATGAAGGGATCATTCGCTCCAAATTTGTCATGAAGGGCTTGTGAAACGAAGGATCCATCGGTGTACCTTGAAGGAGCCGTCCTACCTGTTTGCGCTTCTATGGCAGCAACATTTGGAGCATTGTACCAGTGGCGAATGTTGTCCGTTGGAGCAATCACGTTAGGAGGAGTCGTTTTCAATTCAGCTACCTCAAAATTCCCCTTTATTTTTGTCGTCCCCAGAAAGTTGCTCTGTTTGTTTTCGAAGAGAATCCCCTCTATCGCACCATGTATGCGTTGGTCATTCTCGTATGCCGGCTCTTGCCTGAAATTAGTTGTTTCGTTCAGAACGTTTAATCGAACAGCTAGCCTGTCTTCGATCAAAACAGCATTGAAGTCGCCTGTTTCCCGATGAGATCCTCTTTGTCCAATCCTGACCGAAACTTCGTTTCTGCTGTTACTCAAATTTGGACGCTTCATCGAATAATCGATCACACCCCCTGGGCTGCCGACACCGAATAAAATTGAGTTGGGCCCCCTGCTAATATCAACCCGTTCCACGTTAAAAGAGTCAAATCCGAAGTCCGTGATAAAAAAGTCACGACTTGTTTCCGCACTCACTAATCCTCTGATGCGGGTATTTCCTTCCGGATTGGAACGATTGCTTTGTTGCAAAGCTCTCCCGACTGAAGTGCTTGAATTTGTAAAATTTCCGTAGGCCCCACCGACTTCGGTTCCCGTTGTATATACCAAGAGCTCATCAATACTGGTAACACCTGTATCTTCGATGAATTCCTTAGTTATAACGGAAATGGCGGCTCCAAGATCCCTCAGGTCTGAATTAATCCTGGTACCTGCTAATGATGAAGTTGCCAGATATCCTACGTTTTCAGAAACAGACACTTCAAATGGGCTTAGCTCATATATTGGTGTATCGCTTTCAATCGGAGTCTCCTGGGCGTGCGCGGAAACCATTAGGCTGATTGTCCCCAGGATCGTCATTAGAAATCCTTTGGCCTTAACCTGCTTTATTTCAATCGAGTTTTCATTTTGATCATTGTGTAACCGCTGGTCTTTGAAGGAAACTTTCATCGTTGTAATAGAGTGGAGGAAAGAAAAATTATTTTTGTATTTTTGATTCATGGGGTGAGTTGTAGGTGTTGGCACTGATTTTTGTCGCACTCTTAATTCTCCGTTTTTTATTCTCAACACCTTCCTAGGTTTCTCAGGAAACCAGGAGCTGAGTGAAAACAAGAAGGCACGGGTAGCAGTGCTGAAAGGTCGCTGACTTAGTAACCGTTCACGGCGTCTTTTTATCCACGTTTCCGCCCGCCGCATGCGGAACCGCGTAGGGATTGGCACCAACCAATCCCTACACCGCGAAAGATAGCCTAACCGGCCCCCGACACGCAACCAGATAAAATTTGTTTTTTTTGTGCTGGTTTCGGTTGGGGCATTTGTCGTACTCTTTGCGCCATGACATCAGAGAGCATGGTTTTGCAAGGGCGCGAAGTGACCGGCGCGGACATCGAATTGATCCGCGTTCTGCTGGCCGAGAACCCGGCGCGTGGGCGAACGCCGTTGAGTCAGGAGTTGTGCCGCCGCTGGGACTGGCGCAACGCGAGCGGCCAACTCAAGGACATGTCCTGCCGCCTGTTGCTGCTGAAACTGGAACGGGCGGGCCACATTCGGCTTCCGCCGCGAATACGGCCGTCGACGAACGGTTTTCGGAACCGGCGACCGCCAGTCGCACCAGTGCAGAAGGATCTGATCGGTGGCTCGTTGCGCAACCTGCAACCGCTACAGGTGTGCATCGTCGCGCCGGGATCGGCCGACGCGCGCCTGTTCCTCGGCCTGCTGGCGTACGAGCACTACCTCGGACAGCGCAACACGGTTGGCGAGAATATCCGCTACCTCGTACGGGACCGGTATAATCGCCCGGTGGCCTGTGTGCTGTTCGGCGCGGCGGCGTGGAAGTGCGCGGACCGCGACGCCTTTCTCGGGTGGGACCGCCCCACACGCGAGCGCAACCTGCAACACCTGACGAACAACACTCGTTTTCTTATCCCGGCGTGGGTCCAGATTCCGCATCTGGCCAGCCATGTGCTGGGCCTGATCGCCCGTCGGATCCGCGAGGACTGGCAGGCCAAGTACGGGCATCCCGTCCATGCGCTGGAAACGTTCGTGGATCGCTCGCGGTTCAAGGGCACGTGCTACCGGGCAGCCAACTGGCGGCGACTGGGCGCGACACGGGGCCGCACCCGCAACGACCGGGAACACCGCATCCAGACTTCGGTCAAGGACGTGTATCTGTATCCGTTGGTCAAGGATTTCAGGGAGGCGTTGTGCGATGATCACCCCTGAGCAAGCATTGGCCATTTATCACGCCGGACCGGAAGCGGTAGTCAAGGTCATCTGCGAGTTGTCGAGACAGGTCGATCTGCTGCAGAAGCGGGTCGAGGAGCTGGAGCGCAAGGTCGCGCAGCTCTCGAAGAACTCCACCAACTCCAGCAAGCCCCCGTCGTCGGACATCACACGGCCCAAGCCGCAACAACGCCAGCAGGGCAAACGCAAGATCGGCGCGCAACCCGGCCATCCCCGGCACGAGCGCCCGGCCTTCCCGGAAGCGGACATCAAGAACTTCCACGAGTACAGGCTCGACGCCTGCCCGGAGTGCGGCAACGCCGGGCTGACCTTCCTGGACCAGCCGCCGCGCGTGCTGCAACAGATGGAAATCGAGGAGGTGATCGTCCGCAAGGAGGAGCACCGTTCCTATCCGGTCTGGTGCGAACGCTGCGGCAAGGTTCATTATCACCCATTCCCCGAAGCGGTGGTCAAGGAAGGCCTGTTCAAGGAGCGGCTCACCGCGCTGGTCGCCTACATGAAGGCCGTCGATCACGCCTCCTTCTCCACGATCCGCAAGTTCGTGCGCGACGTGCTGGGCGAAGACGTCTCGCGCGGCTACCTGCGCAAGGTCGTCGAAAAGGCCTCCGCCGCGTTGGACGCGCCCTACGCCGAACTGCTCGGCCGGCTGCCGCTGGAACAGGCGCTCAACGTGGACGAAACCGGCCACAAGGACAACGGCGAGAAGTTCTGGACCTGGGTCTTCCGAGCCGAGCTGTATGTGCTGTTCAAGATCGACAAAACCCGCAGTTCGAAGGTGCTGCTCGATGTGCTGGGCGAGGAGTTCAACGGCGTACTCGGTTGCGACTACTTTTCCGCCTACCACAAGTACATGAAGGATTTCAACATCACGGTGCAGTTCTGCATCGCCCATCTGATCCGCGACATCAAGTTCCTGACCGGGCTGCCCGACGCCCAAACGCGCGCCTACGGCCAGCGGCTGCTCGCGGCGGTCAAGGCGATGTTCAAGGTCATCCACCGCCAAGACCAGACCGGCCCGTCCGCCTTCCAACGCGCGCTCGAACAGGCCCGCGACCACATCCTGGAGGTGGCGCTGGGCGATGTGCCCTCGCGCCTGGACGCCAACGGCAAGGAACTCAAGCGCGAAGCCTTCAATATGGCCAACCGCTTCCGCAAGAACGGCAAGGCCTACTTCGAGTTCATCACCACGCCCGGCATCGGCCCGACCAACAACCTCGCCGAGCAGGCCGTGCGCTTCGTCGTCATCGACCGGCGCATCACGCAAGGCACGCGCAGCCTCAAGGGACGCGAGACCTGCGAACGCCTCTGGACCGTGGTCGGCACCTGCGCGATGCAGGGCCGGTCCGCCTTCGAGTTCATCCTTGCCGCCGTGCGCGCCCACTTTCACGACGAACCCGCCCCATCCCTACTGCCCGCCTTAGGCTGATCAGCCCGGTGCCCGCATTGGCGGAGCACCGGGCTGACCTGCCAAATCATTCGACACGCGGCATACGCCACCCCGGTCCACCGACTCACCGATCAACGCTTGCATCTGCCGATGCTGTCCTTTTGAATACCCCGTGAACGGTTACAATCTATTCTCTCTTAAAATCCCTAAGTAACTCCTTTAAAGCTGCTTATGGATTTTGCGGAAGACCGCAGCGGGGTATCACGGCAATCCAACCCTTCGGCCTTCGGGGCTCGATGTACCGAGGAACGACACATACATTGCAAAATTCAGCACGCCGCAAGCATCGGGGAATGAACCCAGTTACGATTCAAGCCCGTGTTTCAGGGCGATTTTAGCTTTCTTGACATTTCGTCATTAGGTGGGATAATCCCACCATGAGTATTGTTCGGACAGATGCTAAAAGAAGGATCTCTCTTCCCGGAAGCTGTCCCGGCGAAGTCTATGAAATCGTCAATGAAGAACCAGGCCGTTACTCTTTGATTCGGTTGATTGCGCCGCCAAAAAAGAAACCCCGGACACCTTCCGAGGTTAAGAAAGCTGTGGAGAGTGCGCCTCTTAAGCCGACGATGACTTGGGACCAACTCCGGAAATTGACCCGTGAAACGTGATTCTATTCGATACCAACATTCTGATTTACGCATTTTCACCGGCTTCACCCTTTCATGTGTGGTCGAGGGAAATTCTAGTCAACGCTGCTGCGAAGTCTGAAGCAGTCATCAATCCAATCATTTTGGCTGAACTTTGCGTAGGTGATAGCGATCCAAAAACCGTAGCGGACCGTGTTCGATCATGGGGAGTGATAAACGTCGATTTGCCAGCTTCTGCCGCATGCGCCTGTGCGGAAGCATTTAAGGCTTACCTCATTCGCCGGGAAGATGTAGGTCGAAAGCCAATTACTAAAATTCCTCTGCCAGACTTTTTTATAGGTTCCCATGCGGAAATGATGGGATGGAGAATCGCAACTGCGGATATCGGGCGCTATCAAACTTATTTCCCAAAGGTTTTGTTGATGACTCCTTAGCCGATTATTTTACAAGTTCTGTAAGGCGGGGACCCTGTGTGCTTGGATGTTGGAGGATATTCAGCGAAACCTAAAGCGTCCGGGGAATCTGCCGCCAATATAACGGAAAGCCAGGCGGTGCTTCCTTACCCATAAATACCTCGGAGCCTACTCAGGGATTCTTGACAGTCAGAGCGAACCAAACGCATGGACAACTGTAACGCCCTCAAGGTTGTGAAATAATGCTGGAGTTTTACGATGTATGAGATTCGGAAGGTTGAGTCAGGGTTTGTTCCAGCTTCACCATCCAATTGTTAACTGATTCGTTCATCATTCTAGTCCACTCGGGAGCTTCCAGGCATGTTGCCTTTTTAACTGTAACCAATGTGTCCGGTCTATCTGTTACCGATCTGTCCGGTCCATACCCAGGCAGTTCTTACCCTCCCGGTTTTGAAAGTTGCTTTCGATAGGGAAATATCTAAATATTCCGTTTATGACTATTGCTGAAATACCTTTGCAAATTGACCGGGATAAAATTGCTAGGTTTTGTCGTGCGCATGGTATTCGGCGATTGAGTTTATTCGGATCTGTTTTGAGGGATGATTTTGATCCAGATCGAAGTGACGTTGACGTATTGGCCGATTTTAATCCTGGCGCATTGAACGGTGTCGGATTCCGATATATGCGACTTGAAGAGGAACTCTCTGAAATCCTTGGAAGGAAAGTGGATTTTTGCTCACGATTAAACCCGCATATTGAACCGCAAGTTCGCGCGGAGGCCGTTGAACTCTATGAGCAGACATGACCCGAAGGTGACTCTTTTGCAGATCCGTGATGCCGCTCAACGGGCACAGGAAATCTGCTCGGATCATAGTGACCTCGAATCACTAGTGGCGGATTGGAAAGCCACAGCAGCGTTGGAGCGTTTCATCGAAATTCTTGGTGAGGCGGTGAAACGATTGCCGAACGAAATGCGGGAAGCCTATTCTAATGTTCCATGGAAGGAAATTGCCGGAACACGCGATCACTCAAGCCATGCACTGCTGGGTAAAGTTCGGCAACCAGTGGAAAATCGTTTCCCGACACTCCGCCCGATTCCTGCCGTATTGAGCGCAACGACTATTCACGCTGTTTCATGAGAACATTATGCATGTTTCTTCTCGTTCTTTCCTGTGCCGTATTCGTCAAGGCCCAAACTGGCGAGACTATCTACCAGCAATACTGCGCTGGTTGTCACGGCAAGCAATTAGAGGGAGCGAACGCGAAACCTCTTAAGAAGACTGACTGGCTTTGGGGACGTGATCCCAAGACTATGCTACGAAACATTCTTCATGGGGTGCCTGGCACGGAAATGATTCCGTGGAGTCAAGTACTCACAGAAGAACAGGCTATCAACGTTAGGGATTACATTTTAGGTCAACAGGATGTGCCGCTTGAAGCGATTCGACCTATTCCGGATCAAATCCAGGTAGGCAATAAAACGATCAAGCTAGAGGTGGTCGTGCCAGATGGATTGGATACGCCCTGGGGTATCGAGTTTGTGGATGAGCGACGCGCCTTGATAACAGAACGGCCGGGCGGATTACGCTGGTTGATTGATGGCAAGCTCGACCCGCAGCCGATTACGGGGCTGCCTGTTGCGGTTCTCTATGCTGATTCCGGCATGTTCGATCTGGCATTGGATCCTGAATACAATATCAACGGATGGATTTACATCGCGTTCAGTCATTCGCTCAATGGAGGAACTACTAAGGATGACCCAGGCATGACCAAGGTCGTCCGGGGCAGAATCGCCGATCATAAATGGGTGGATGAGCAAACCCTATTCTCCATGCCGGATGATTTCTATTTGAAGAATTCCTACCGATGGGGAGGCCGTTTGCTTTTCGATAATAAAGGCTATCTTTATTTCAGCATCGGTGACATGGCGCGGGACGCTCACGTCCAGGACCTAACCCGCCCCAGTGGGAAAATCTATCGCGTGCATAAAGATGGCACCATTCCCGATGATAATCCGTTCCTCGACCATGAAGGCGCAATCCCTGCGATTTATACTTATGGCAACCGAAACCCTCAAGGCCTGGCGCTGCATCCCACTACCGGCCAGATCTGGGCCACCGAACACGGGCCGATGGGTGGCGACGAGCTGAACATCATCACCAAAGGTACCAATTACGGCTGGCCTCTGATCACCTATGGCCGCAACTACAATGGTACGATCGTTTCGGAGTTGACCGAAAAGCCAGGTTTAGAGCAACCCATCAACCAATGGACTCCTTCGATCGCTATCTGCCCGGCAGAGTTCTACACCGGTTCACTCTTTCCTGAATGGAAGAACAACTTGTTTATCGGGGCCCTCAGCCATGAGGAAATCCGGCGTTTAGTCATTGAGGAAAACCGGGTTGTATCACAAGAAATTGTAATGAAACATCTGGGACGCGTACGCGATATCAAAACCGGTCCGGATGGTGCACTCTATGCGCTCCTGAATCACCCCGATGTTCTTGTGCGTCTGTCTCCTATAACTACTCCTTCCCTATGATTTGGGCTGGTTCTAATTCTCAATTTCCTTAAATACCCTACTATTGGCTCTCACTAAATGATTGTTCCTGATTTCTTCTTGTTATGATAAATGAAAAATTAGCCCGTCCTCTATTATATCTCAGCGCCTTATCATTCTTACTGACTATGGTATTTGCGTTCCTCGGAAATTATCCGGTCATGGGAATGATGACTGTTCTTATGTTTGCCCTGTTGGGCTTTTATTTTCAGGCCCATGCGACGTTGAAGACCTTTACGTTTACCTGTTGGGTTTTTGCCTTTTTCATTGGTGCACTTGTTTTCCCAAAACTGTTTATAGAGTTAGGTGGGTTTAAACTGAGCTTACTCATCGTTCCGCTCATTCAAATCATAATGTTTGGTATGGGAGCGACCTTGAGTCTGGATGATTTTGCGCGAGCTTTGAAAATGCCCAAGGCTGTCGGACTTGGAATGCTGTTGCAGTTTACCATTATGCCCATCTCCGGTTGGGTAATTGCCACCATGTTCGGTTTCGATCCGGAAGTGGCGGCGGGGATTATTCTGATCGGCAGTTGCTCCGGTGGAGTGGCGTCCAATGTCATGGTTTACTTGTCGAATGGCAATGTGGCTCTTTCAGTCACGATGACGGCCTGTTCCACCATTGCCGCTCCTCTTATGACACCCTTTGCTATGAAGCTGTTAGCCGGAAGATTGATTGAGATCAAGGTCTGGGCCATGATGCTTTCCATCATTAATCTGATCATTTTACCCATCGCCGCTGGACTGATCACCTATTACCTTCTCCATTCCCAGATTAAAGGAAAAATTTGGAGACCGATCGCATTGGTTTTGGCGGTAGTATGCTATTTTCTCGCGCAATCTATTCCGGCTGCTCAAACCCAACTCAACAGCTTGTGCGGCGCCTTTCTTCTCATGGCGCTGCTTCGCCAGCAATGGTTGGATAAAGGCCTGCCTCTCGTATCCATGGGGGGCATCATCTATATTATTGCCATCATTGCAGCCGGCTCACGGACGCAGATCCTGAGTGTCGGAATTGGATTGTTTGGCGCGGCGCTCATTCACAATTTAATAGGCTATCTGCTGGGCTACTACGGAGCACGTGCTGCGCGGCTGTCAGAACCGGATTGTCGCACGGTGGCTTTTGAGGTGGGCATGCAAAACGGCGGTATGGGCACAGCCTTGGCCATTGATGTTTTGAAAAGTACGAGTGCTGCTTTGGGACCGGTTATTTTTGGGACCTGGATGAATATTACCGGATCCATTCTGGCATCTTACTGGAAAGGCCGGATCCCTGATTCAGAATCCGAAAAGGCAGCTACGGATTGATGGGACAAACAAAAGATAGGCGTCCCATGATGTTATCCCCACATTTTCAATTAATCATATAAAAATAAGACACCCCATGAATTCAAAAAAACTAGGTACCCTCTTCATTGCAGTGATCAGCTTGCTGGTCTTTTCTCAGTCGGCCTTCTCCATTCCACTAGAAATGAGCAAGGAGCAGCTCATTCGCTATACCTCCGAATGGAAGGGCGAGCGTTTCCCTGATGGACGCCCCAAAGTTCCTGACGATGTTATTGAGAGAATGAAATTAGTAAACATTGAAGAAGCGTGGGGAGTGCTGCGGAGTGAAGGTTACGACTACCAATTCGAACGTGGCTGGAAAATGGTGCATCCTGGCAAGGTGCTTTGTGGGAGGGCGCTCACGGTTACCTACATGCCTTTAAGGACGGTAGCAAATAGAGTGACAAATGAGATCGGTAAAGAAGACGGACGTATAGGGAATCAGATTTCCTGGCCGATTGATATGCTGAGCCAAGGCGATGTCTATGTGGCAGATATTTATAAACGGGAGATTGGAGGGCCCATTATAGGAGGCAATCTTGCCAACTCCATTTTCGCGAAGTCGGGAAACGGAGTATTGTTCAATGGCGAGGTTCGAGATCTTGCTCAACTGGAAGCTATCGAAGGGTTCAACGCCTTTGTGCGCGATTGGAATCCAGGTGTCTACCGGGCATCCATGATTATGGGAATTAATATTCCCACAAATATAGGAAACGTTGCCGTATTTCCAGGGGATGTTATTCTGGGTAATCGTGAAGGCGTGATTGTCATTCCTCCGCACTTGGCTGAGAAGGTTGTCAAAACAGCCGAATTTATTCGGCTTAAAGATGAGTTTGGCTTCGAGCGACTCAAGGCAGGCGTATATACTCCCGGTCAAATTGATACGGGAGATTGGAGCGACGATATCGAAAAAGATTTCTCCCAATGGATGCGTGACAATATCGACAATCTCTCGGTACCTAAAGCGCAAGTACAGGAAATTTTGAAGGAAAGAACCTTGTAGAGCCTGAACAGCAACCGGAGACCAAATTATGAATAGACCACACAAAATTTTCGTTGGGTCATTGCTGCCACTGTGTTTTTTACTGTTGGTTTCTTGCGACAATCAAAGCCAGAGTACTTCCGTGGATGACAACCCACCCGTTGCAGCGCGCCTGTCCGACGCCAAATCCGTGGATGGGAAGTATATCTCCTGGAAGGAACACTTGATTGATGGAGAGGAGATCAGTGGTGTTCCACTAAGTGGGAGCGATGGAATCACTATGGGTGATCTCGATAAGGACGGTTATCCTGATTTCGTCTCCGTCCACGAATCCGATGTCGAATACGACGGCGTAGCGTATGGTTATATTCGCCTGGCCTTTGGCTCGGCCGATCCTGATCAATGGGAATTGGTAACCTTGGCAGTGGGTTCGGAAGCAGGTGCTGCTGAAGATACGGACATCGCTGATTTCAACGGCGATGGGTGGCCGGATATTGTGGCCGCTTGTGAACTGGAGCATCTCATCTATTTCCAAAATCCTGGTAAGGATATCCGAACCGGAAAGTGGGAACGCGTGATTCCGTCTATCACTGCCAACCGTGGATCCATGATCCGCGTTTTCTCAGCCGATTTCAATAAAGACGGTAAGCTGGAAATCATCGCCCCCAATAAGGGGAATCAGTCTGCCAGTGAGGCAGCGAAATCAAGCAACCCCATTTCCTGGTTTGAAATCAAAGGAGAGCCACTGGATGGAGCCTGGATCGAACATGAATTGACGCGTGTTGTTATTCCTGAGAACTCCAGACCGGTCGATTTGGACGGCGACGGAGATCTCGATATTCTCGGCGCTTCACGTGGTGAAGGACGCATTATGTGGTTTGAAAACCTGGGGACCAACCCCATCTCTTTCAAAGAACACTCCATCCATGCGTTTGAAGGTGAAACGCCGTACCCCATTACCGGAGTCAATGTGGATTTCCATGACTTCAACAAAGATGGCCGCCTGGATATCGTAGTTTACCACAGTCCCGAAAAGAGAAAGTTTGGCTGGATCGAACAACCGGATGATTTTGACAAGCCTTGGAAGCTTCATCCCATCGGTGACACCTATCCGGACATGCTGATTGGAGTGGTTGTGGCCGATATCAATTCGGATGGGAATCCCGATGTGATGATTGGGACTTACAGTGGGGGACCACGAGACAAGGATGGAGCGGACAAAACGGTAAACGACAATATAGGTAGAATCGTTTGGTTCGAACATTCGGGCGATCCGGCAGGACAATGGATTCCCCACGATATCTCCCGCCGCATCCGCGGTATGTTTGACCAGTTCGTGCCCATCGACCTGGATAAGGATGGTGATATCGACTTCGCCTCCACTCGTGGAAACAGCTACCCCTACGACGGAGTATTCTGGTTGGAGCAGGTCCGCACAAAAGAGCCAACCAAGCGATTTACCCCCGCCCGTAAAGAAGAAAGCCGTGAGATGGGATTGCCGTCGGACGGCCTTGACGGAGGCCTGGATACTACAACGCGCAGGTAAATATTTGAGAGATGATGATCACCGTTTTATAATCCAAAAAAATATACATGTCATTACAACAAGACCTCGAAAACTTTAAGGCCAAATTTTCCCAGACCGCTCCTGATGATAAGAAGGCGGCTTACGAAACTGGCATTTCTCAAATCAGGGAATCCGGCCTGATTGAAGGAGCGCTGAACAAAGGCCAACTAGCTAAGGATTTCACTTTGCTTAATGCCTTAGGGCATTCAGTGAATTTGTTCCAAGTCCTGGGCCAGGGACCGGTAATTCTAACCTAGTATAGAGGGGGATGGTGCCCTTATTGCAACATGACTCTTGCAGCCCTATATGCCGCAATTCAAGCAGTTAGGAACTCAACTACTGGCGTTGACGCCAGAGGTGCCGGATAAATGGTTATCAACCAAGGAAAAGCACAGTCTTGAATTTGAAGTGCTGACAGACCTGAATAGCAGCGTGGCCAGGAACTATGGTTTGGTGTTCAAGGTTCCGCCCGAAGTAATGGTATATTTCAATCAGGGTTTCAATCTCAGTGAGTTCAACGGAAATTCGTCGGACGAGCTACCTTTGGCAGCTACCTACCTAATTGATAGACATAAAAAAATCCGGTATGCGTATTTAAATCCGGATTACCGAAATCGGGCCGAACCTGACGACATTCTAAAACAGTTGGAACAGCTCTCTGACTAAATCATCCGCGCCAATGGCATGGAAACTGTTTTTCTAATAAACCTTGTTCATCCCGGAACACGCGAATGTGCGATCATCAACGAGGTTCAATGCATTCCTGAGCTTTTTATTTTGTGGTATTCGTACAAATCGCTACTCCTGCTTTATGGGTTCCACTAAATTCAAATTCTTTCTTCCGTTTATTTTCCCTTTTGTAATCGTTCTTTCGGGGTGTTCCTCCAAACAATGGTATAAGGGGAATACGCATACCCACACGGTACTTTGTGGGCATGCGGATTCAACGCCAGAGGTGGTTACAAAGTGGTACCATGATCGTGGCTATAACTTTCTTTGTCTTTCCGAGCACAATATTTTTATCGACCCGGCGGATGTTCCAATGCCTGCAGGTAAACGGGATGATTTCATTTTAATACCTGGTGAAGAAATAACCGGTGGAGGGCATGCGCATACCACTGCACTGAACACGGCGGGATTGGTGGATCCTTCACTGCAGAAAGCGGACGGAGCTTCGAAGACGGAGGTGATTCAGGCGCACGTGCACGGAACTCTTCAGCAACACGGTCACGCCATATTGAACCACCCGAACTTTAATTATATGAATACGGCTGAGGACATTCGTCCGGTTAAAGGGCTTCATATGTTTGAACTCCATAACGGTCATCCGAAGGTCCATAATTTCGGTGACGCAGAGCACATCTCGGTCGAAGCGATGTGGGATCAGTTGCTAACAGACGGGATGCTTATTTATGGAGTCTCCTCGGACGATGCTCATTCGTTTCAAAAGCTAGCTCCAGATGAATCCAACCCAGGAAGAGGCTGGGTAATGGTACGCTCGGAGTCGCTTACTCCGGATGCGATTACCGATGCCATGTTGCATGGTGATTTTTATGCGACCAGCGGGGTCATGCTGAGTGAGCTCGAATCCACAACATCCAAAATTAATTTGAAAGTTGATGAGCAAGCTACGGAGGCTGAACTACAAAGCACATATATTATTGGGCATTTCGTAGAGAACGGGAAGGCGGGTTACACGATTCAGTTCATAGGTGATGGAGGGAAACTACTTCAGCAAATCGATGGATCGAATGCTTCCTATGCGGTAACGAAAGAAAGTAGCTATGTGCGGGCGAAAGTCACCCTTACGAAGGAGCGTGATGGTCGGCTGGAAAATTTCTACGCCTGGACTCAGCCCGTGTTTACGGACGGTCGAGGATACACGCTGCCATGAATTGGAAGTCTCGACCCATTCTGGGTTAGGAATTTATTTCTGCTTTTGTGCGGCTCGTTTTCTCGCTACAGCGCGTTTAGCTAACTCGTCGGCAATAACTCCACCCAGTATGACCACGCCAATAACGGCGAATTCTGCCCGCTGAAATCCAAGGAACGCCATGTTCATCATGTTTCGCAATACGCGGAGTAGGGCGGTTCCAATGATAACGCCAATGATAGTGCCCGAACCTCCACGTAGACTGCAACCGCCCAAAACAGCTGCTGCAATGGCATACAATTCATAAAAGTTTCCGAAGTCGACTGGCTGGGCCAGGTTGAGATCCAGGACAAACAGCAATCCCGCCAATCCAGCCAAACCTGAGCAAATCACGTAGGCGATAATGATCATTTTGTCTGTGTTAATTCCACTGAACTTGGCCGCCTCTTCGTTGTTTCCCAAGGCCAGCAAATAACGTCCGTATATCGTTCGATTGAGAAAAATACCTACTGATACAGCGATCACAATAAGGATGATGGCAGGGAAGGGGATACCGAAACCTGGAAACAAAGGGATCTCACCCGTTGCAATCCATCGGAGTCCTTTAAGCTCGTTGCCGAATCCAGCCGTCTGATCTCCGGTAAAGCCTCGGGTGACCCCTCGATAAATAAGCAAGCCGCAGAGTGTGACGATGAAGGGTTGGAGTTTTAGTTTCGTTATGAGCAAACCATGACCGAGCCCAATCAACATGGGTAAAACCATTGCCACGATTAAAGTCAGCCAGGGTGCCCACCCTTGATCTGTAATGAGCCACGGCACACCAACCCCCACCAGGCAAACCACCGAGCCGAGAGACAAATCGATACCACCGGTTATAATTACCAGGGCAACGCCTATTCCCAGAATCCCAAAAAGGGAGGTGCGGCGAATCAAGTTCTCCTGGTTGTAGGCACCAACAAAATTTGGATTGATGATCGCGGTCACTATATAGACCACCATCAGCAAAACAAAAATACCCAGGACGCGTTTCATCCCCTCGCTTTGGTTTCCGATAAGTTTGGATAAAAGGTTCTTCATAATGTGAAAAGTGGTTTCTTTTTAGGCGGCCTCGGGGTTGCCTGTCGCAAGCTGCATGATTGCTTCTTCGCTTAGTTGTTCTCTTAAGAGTTCACCTGTAATCTGGCCTTCGTGCATCACCAGGGTTCTGTCTGACATCCCCATGACTTCTTCGAGTTCACTTGAAACAAATAAAATCGCGACTCCTCGTCCCGCCAGGTCTTCCATCAATCCATAGATTTCCTGTTTGGCTCCAACATCGATTCCACGCGTGGGTTCATCGAGCAGGAGAATCCGGGGTTCCATCGCGAGCCATTTGCCGAGGACCACCTTTTGCTGATTGCCGCCTGAGAGATAACGCACGACCTGACGAGAGCTCGGAGTTTTGACCCGCATCTGCTCTATCATTAGCTTGGAAATTTCCGCTTCGCGTTTCTCATTTAAGAATATACCTTTGTGGCTCTCTTTCTTCAGGGTGGCTAATCCCAGATTTTCGCGAACCGTCATTTCGAGAATCAATCCCTGCTGTTTGCGATCTTCCGGCACCAATGCCATTCCGGATCGAATCGCGTCCTCGGGGGATTGCACATCGACCGTTTCTCCGTCGATGATAATTTCCCCACCGACGAGTGGAGTGACTCCAAACATCGTTGCTAACAAATCAGTCCGTCCTGCACCAACCAAGCCAGCCATACCGACAATCTCTCCGGCACGAAGGGTGAAATTTAATTCGTGTAAGGGGTGGGCTGTGGTTCGCAAATTTCGCACTTCGACTGCGACGTCTCCTGGTTTGTGAATGGTCCTCGGGTAAAATTGCGAAATATCACGTCCCACCATGAGTCGAACCATGGCGTCGCGATTGATATCTTCCCGCGCAAGCTCCCCGGCATTTTCTCCGTCCCGCATGACCATCACCCAATCAGCCAGTTCCTTGGCTTCTCCCAGCCGGTGAGAAATATAAATAATACTTACTCCACGGCTTCGAAGATCTTTGATCACCTCAAAAAGGATCTCAGATTCGTTTTGAGACAAGCTTGAAGTCGGTTCGTCCATGATGAGCACCCGCGCATCGACGGACAGTGCCTTGGCTATTTCGACCAACTGTTGGCGACCAATGGTAAGTTCACCGACCCGGGTGTTTGGATTTACATCGAGTCCAACCATATCCAGGAAAGCCTTGGAATCTTTGTAGATGGTTGCCTCGTCAATGAGTCCCCACTTCTGGGGTTCCCGGCCAAGAAAAATATTGGCACCCACACTCAGGTTCGTCGCCATATTGAGCTCCTGGTGAATCAGCGCAATTCCCTGATTCAATGCGTCCTGAACGCAGGCGATTTCAACGACACCGCCATCGATCAGAATCTCTCCTTCATCCGCAGGCTGTACGCCGGCCAGAATTTTCATGAGGGTACTTTTACCAGCTCCGTTTTCGCCGAGGACTGCCAGGACTTCACCTTTTTTCAATTGCAGGTTTATATTATTGAGCGCCCTTACGCCGGGAAAACTTTTCCCGATTGACCGAACTTCCAACAGTAGCTTTGGTGAGTCTGAGCTCACCCTTTTCCAAGCTTCTTTTTCAAGTCTGCCCAGAATTCCACAACATTGTCCTTTCGGATTTGCCGGGCATCGATGTTGATGAAATTGTTTGGTCCGGCACCGGTATCACGACCTTCGTGAAGGGCCTTTAGTACTTCGATTGACTTGTAGCCATACATGTAGGGATTCTGCACCACCGTTCCGTGGACGTCGCCATCGATAATTCCCTGAAGGGTACGTTCCGCTTCATCAAAACCAATTACCTTTACCTGCTTCAATTTTCCGGCTTGTTCCAGCGCTTCGATAATGAGCGGTGGGTTGTAGGCAAAAAGTCCTACCATTGCACCAACATCCGGGTTTCGGGCAAGGGTGTCTTCGGCGTTGGCTTTTGCTTTCGCACGGTCAAACTGATCTGTCAAAGTCCCAAGAATGGTATAACCGTTAGCGCTTAGTGGATTCCCGGGTGGGTCAAATCGGGAGGGATCGTGTGAACGGCCAAGGACTTCGTCTATGACTCCCTGACGTCTGCGTCGGGCATTGTCCTGTTCCATTCTGCCCACAAGAATCATAATCGATCCGCCGTTCGGAAGGGCTTCCACCACGAGCTTGCCGCATTCACGGCCAGCGTCATAGTTGTCCATGCCGATGTATACACGCCGGTTCGACTCGGGTGCATCGGAATCCTGGGTGATTAATATGGTTTGAGCGGCAACTTGATTCAGGAAATCGGTTTGGTTGGCCGAATCTATTGGGCTAACAGCGATGCCCGTTGTTCCGCGGGTCATCAAATCTTCCAACATGCTTTTTTGCTCTACCGCGCCTGCTGCAGGCATTAGCACATCCGCATGCACTCCCAGATCAGCCGCTGCCGCTTTTACACCGCTCTCGGCGATTGTCCAGAACGGGTCTACCCCATTGGAGACAAAAGCAAAGCTGACTTTGCCATCTTTAGATGAACCACCGCCGCAACCGGCGAGAATTATTACGGTGGCTAGAAGAAGTGCGGTTTTTTTTAACATAGATGTTTGGGTAAATTAAAAAGTAACTGGGGTGATACAAAGTGAGGAACACCGACTAATCAAGAAAAGGAATGTTTAGAGGGAGATTAGTTTTTACTGTGAAGAGTGAATTGCCAGATGATAGATTGGTGAAAACTGTAGGAGGGGGTTGATCCCCCGATTTTATGTACGGCCTCGAGCAATCGGGGGATTAACCCCCTCCTACAACTTGAAAATTTCCTTGGTTAGGTGATCAAATCACAAGTAGACTCTGGCTCAGCTGATCAACAAGTCTAATAAATCGGCCACGGAGGTTCATCTAGTGGCTGCGACATATATTTAAAGCTCTTCTGCAATCACCATTCCAATTCCTCCGCCTGCTTTAACCACATCGGACTGTGTGAGGGCACCTGACCTTTGGTTTATTGAAAAGGTGACGAGGTCACCGGATTTTTGACCAGCGGCATAAAGATAGTTTCCGCTCGGTTCGATGGAAAAGCTCCTGATAGTTCTTTCGCCCACATCATAAAAACCAAGCCTGCGCAGCTTTCCATTTCCCGTATCCACTTCATAACCGACTATGCTATTGTGCCCGCGGTTTGCGATATAGAGAAATTTGCCATTGGGAGTGAGGTGAAGCTCGGACAAATTTGACTTTCCATCATAGCCATCTGGTACGGTTGATATGGTTTGAAAACTACTCAGATCCCCTGATTCAACGTCCATAGTGTAAGCGGTGATCGTGTCATCCTTTTCGTTTCCCTGATACATAATGTTCTTCCAGGAATGAAAAATGGGCAATCGAGGTCCTGCACCTTGTTTTGTTTCAGACAAAAATGGGTCTGCCTTTTTCACCGTTCCCTTTTGGGCATCAAATTGGTACTGCTCTATATGGTCTGAGCCCAGGCATGGTACGAACAGAAAGTGATTGGTCGGATCAATTTCAAATGCGTGAGGATTTTTTCCGGTTGAGAAATACTTCACATCCATCAGTCGGCCATCATTCGCCAAACGACTCATCGAAACTTTTTCAATCTGCCAGGGTGCAGTGAAAAGATACTGGCCGGTTTTATCGATTCCTATGTGGACGGGGCCTGCCTCTAAATCGACCTTATTCATGAATGTGAGGCGACCGGTGTTTTGGTCTATAGCATACGATGCGATTCCGTGCGTTTTCCCTCTGAGGCCCACATACAGATATTTTTTAGTCGGATGAAGTTTTAGATAAAAGGGGACCTCGGGTGTTTCCTGCGTATCCACTTTTGTGAGCTTTCCCGATTGGGAATTCATCGCATAAATTTCGATGTTATTGGATAGCAGGGCTGCGTACACAAAATGCTTTCCCGAAGCAGTAACCGGTATGGAAACTGGAGGCGGCGTATTTTGCATTGATACCGTAGTGCTCGTTGGAAAGTTGACGGGTACCGTTTGGGTTACCGGTTTTTTAGCCAGCCACTGAAGTGCCCGCATCATCAATGTCTGAAACGCCACGTCCTGCACGCCGGGAGGATTCTCCTGGTCTTTCCAATAATGGCCGTAGGTCGACGTATAGGTTCGCCCGGCCCCGTATTGCACCACCCATTCTGTAGGGAAGTCGATGTCGTTGACCGGTTCTCTCGCATAGGAAAGGACTGTGAGGTCGCCAATGGGACCACGCGTGTAGGAATAAACCTCGACGTCGGTGGATTTCCAGCTTGGAGGTAGATTTGCATGTATTGGGTGATTGCCGAAGCGATTGAAAACAGCATCGAATCGTGGTCCATGGCGGGTCCTTTCCCCAACGCCTGCCGGAATTTCTACCACCTGTCCGTCTTTGATTTGCAGAGCCTGTCCGTAATCAACCGCTCGCCAACCCATACCAATCATTTTGTTGTATTCGGGCCAATCAGGAAAGGCATTGTTTCCGCTGTGGTAAACATACATCCCACCCCCGCCACCGATGTAGGATTCCAGATCTGATTTAACCTTGTCAGGCCATGCGATACTGGTGTTGTTAATATTGTTGCAGGTTTGGACGATGACATCGTACGCCGCAAAGTTTGGTTTCCAGGTGCTCCAACCGTCTGTATTAAATGCTGGCATAGTCGAAACCGTCACCTCGAACGACGGATCACTAGCGAGGATGTCCAATATCTTCTGTGTGGTTTTCTCGACTGAGTGGTTACTGAAACCATCTACGACCAGCACTTTGATATTTGCTCTCACGCTTGTTGCCCAGAAGCCTGTCAAAACAAGCATCAAAAAGACGATTCTGTGTCTGAATGAAGTAACCATTAGAAGTATATATTTTTAGAAGTTATGGGTCCTCAAATGTTGAGGATATTCTACCTTTAAAACAGACTTGAGCTTTTGGGGTTCGTTTAGGGACTGATCGAACTAATTCAAAGTGAGGAACCCTCACAAATCAAGAAAAGGAATTCACGGAAAGAGATTAGTTTTACGTTTCAGTGAAAGAGAGGTGAGTTATTTTGATTGAAACTGTAGGAGGGGGTTAATCCCCCGATTTTATGTACGGCCTCGAAGCAATCGGGGGATTAACCCCCTCCTACAACTTACCTGTAAATGGGCCTCACCGGCTCCCCATTCGTCGTCAGAATATGGATTTCATGGGCTTTTACGTCGGGGTGGAAAAACTCCCAGACAACTTCCTTCCCTTCATTCACCTCAAAAATCTTCACCTTTTCGGCATCCTTTTGGCCATAACTTCCGATGACGGTATTTCCGTTGGGAAGGCGCTGACCACCGCATGGATCGCTGAAACGCCCGCCGGCATCGTCATTGTCGCAGTTCCAGGCGACCGAGCCGTCTGGAGCAAACTCAACGGATTTATTGCCGTGAGTCAGGTTGACGAGCGTATTGCCATTTGGAAGAAGGATAGCAGTGAAGGGCCAGTTTTCTGCTTCGCGACCGCCGAGTTCCGGCAGGTCTGTTTCGATTACCCTGACAATTTTTCCTGTGGGCGAATATTCTTTGACCTTGAAAGCCAGCAGGTGGGGAACCAGGTAATTGCCATTGGGTAGTTTGCGGGCCATTCGCGTTTGCATGTGATTGTTGTCAGTTTCCGGCTGGAGCGGAACTTCGACTACAATGGCTCCATCTTCATCAACTTCCAGGAGTCTTGGCAGGATTCCCCTTTCAACGACCAAGGTATTTCCGGTTGGTAAACGATTGACTGTCCCGAGCTCCTTGTTTCGAGAATCAAGTTTGTAAGACCACACAACTTCCTGGGTGTCTTTTAGAAACTCTTTGGCTTCGTTTCCAATGGAAAGGAGCACATTGCCGTTTTCAAGTACCATACCGTCGCGCGAGTTCCCCGAAGTAGACCAAACGACTTCACTGTCTTCATTAAAGATCGCCGTTGTCCTTCCGCATACAAGGAAGGAGTGACGGATGCCCGACTCGCTGACTTGAGTGCCAGATGGAATGGCGGGTGTTTTTGTGATTTCTTTGGCTGCTCCTTTATTAACATCCATGCGGAAAGTGGTGGAGTTGTTTTGCGCCATCTCCGTGATTTTTATGACCGCCTCAAGGTCGACCGTTCCAATAACGGTTACATCAGGATGTTCATTCTGAAATGTTGTTATCCCCGCCTCGCTTACTTTGGTATCACCAAGATAGAGCCTTCCAGATTGAGGCACCTTGAGTTCGGCTAATCCCGTATCGGTGATGTCGGTACCAAATAGATTGAGGTACTCCAGTGAAGTTAATTGATTAAGGTTCGATACATGGTTGTCATTCATGTTGCTCGTTCGAAGGTCCAGTTTTTTCAACTGCTGAAAGCTTCCTGCATTTTCTAATACGGATTCGGGACTTTCCATCCCTGCCATTCTAAGTTCGATTATTTCTGACGCTAAGGATATTACAGCATCCTGATTCTCCCGTGAAAGAGGAGCGGGGACTTGTTGAAGATCCAATACCAATCCGGCCTCGTTTTCTCCACGCTTGTGAACAATGGCGCGATTTTCTCTAAGCAATAGTAATGATGCCAACTGTTCATTGTTGAGGGCTTCTTCGAGGGGAAGTCCTGCTCTCTCAGCTTCCAGGCTTTTGGCTCCGTGGTAAATCCAATGGACGATTTTTAAAATCTCTTCCGCGGTGGGGGTATCCTCGTCTTCAGGAGGCATGGCATACTCGTCGCTCTTCGGCATGAGCAGGTATTCCACCATGGGACTTTGTATGGGGTAGCCTGGGACAATCGGATCTTCGTCGCTGCTGCCCGGAGTTAGCAGGCGCTCATAAGTGTCCAGGCGGAACTTGGACTTCTGCTTATCGGGTCCGTGACATTTGACGCAGTATTGGTCGAACAGCGGGGCAACGTCGGTGTAGTTATACTCAGCGATACCAACATTCTGAACCATGGAATTGATCGCAAAAAAAATGAAAAAAATGGCACTGCGGGGACGCAGTGGCCCAACCGTTCTTAGGATTTTGGTAGGGCCAGAGCGTCCTCGCTCTGTCGCCTCCGTATTATTCGAGGGTTTAATTTCTAAAAAATACATCATGCAAAAATTTCCGGGGTTATCTCACCGTGAGCATCGGTCAGGCGAATGTCGCGACCACTATAACGGTAGGTGAGGTTGTGAAAGTCGATTCCTAAAAGATGCAGCATATTGGCGTGCATGTTGTGGACGGTAAGTTTGTTTTCGATCACGCGGTAACCGTAGGGGTCAGTTGCTCCATAGATGGTGCCGCCCTTAATTCCGCCACCAGCCATCCACATGCTAAAGCCTTGAGGATTGTGATCGCGACCATTCGTTCCTTGAGCAAAAGGGGTACGTCCGAATTCTCCGCTGAAAACAAGCAAAGTGCTTTCCAGAAGGCCACGTGACTTAAGATCTTTGATCAACGCGCCAATGGGTTGATCCACTGCCATGGCATTTTTTTGGTGGCCGTCTACGAGACCCTTATGTTGATCCCAGCGATCGCCATTGCCTGGGTTGATCGTGAGTTCCACGAAACGAACGCCGCGTTCAACCAGGCGGCGTGCCATCAAACACTGAGCCCCATAGGAGCGAGTATTTTTATAAGGAGCATCCAGGCCATACAGTTGTTTGGTTGCCTCGCTTTCGCTATCGATGTTGGCAACATCGGGAACTTCCATCTGCATTTTGAACGCCAACTCATAGTTTTGAATGGCCGATTCGATGGCCTCGGCGTGGGCAATCCTGGCATTCAAATCTCCATCGATTTCGTTCAGGAATTCAAGTTTCTTTTGTTGAATGGCTGCCGAGCTTTCTTTGAAAGTCGTGTTATTCAGAACAGGATGTTCCGGAAGAAAAATGCTCCCCTGATGGTTGGCTGGAAGGAAGCCGCTGCCAAAGGCTTGCATGCCTCCTGAAGGAACCTGGCCTCCGTGTATTACCACATAGCTTGGCAGGTCCTGACTCAGAGTGCCCAAGCCATAGGAGACCCAGGCACCCATACTGGGTCTGCCTGAAAGAACATGTCCACAATGTAAGGCATAGTTGGCGTTGGGGTGGTTGGGTGAAAACGCGGTCATCGACCGAATGACGCATAACTCGTCGGCGCACGATCCGATGTGAGGAAAGAGGTCACTTATCGGTATTCCGCTTTCTCCATAGTGCTTAAAATCCCAGGGGCTTTTCAGGATATTGCCGTTATCGTTAAAGACGGTGGCATCTACTTTGAATCTGGGTTTCTGCCCGTGCTCTTTTGCAAGTTGCGGTTTGGGGTCGAAACTGTCGACCTGCGAAACTCCGCCGTCCATGTAGAGAAAAATGACACTGCGCGCTTTGGGTGCAAAGTCAGGCGTCCTGGGATAGAGTGGGGAATCCGAATTGCCGAGCAGGTCTTTTTGCATGACACCCGAAAGCGCCAGGGTACCAAATCCCATGGAGCTCTTTTTTAGAAATTCTCTGCGGCTGGTCATGCGTTTACTTCTCTGACTGTAGGAGCGGATTTACTCCACGATTGCTTCGAGGCTGTCCCATGGAATCGGGGGATAAAGCCCCTTCTACAGCTTTCAAATTCATTGTTGGTCAAAATAGGTATATAAAATCCTTACGGTTATACATCAGGTGACAAAGGTCGGTCCACACTTTCGGGTCATCTTCTCCGGTTTCGTATTCCACCGCCATACTTTGTAGAAAGTCAGTCGCCCAATTTAGTTCTGTTTCGCTGGCCGGTCGGCCATAGGCAGTCAAATGGAGTTCATTAATTCGATCTATGGTGGATAGTTTGGTATCTGTCATTTTTCTGGCCCAGGCTGCTGCCTGTTCGTGAACAAACGGGTCGTTCATGAGTGCCAGTGATTGGGCTGGTACGTTTGTGACCTGCCTTGCGCCAATCGGTTCGGTCGCATTGGGCAGGTCGAACACACGAAGGAAGGATGGGAGGAAATTGCGTCGTATCTCCAAATAGACGGAGCGTCGTGCGTCACCATTGATGGGTCCGGATTTCGGGCGAGCCCTGCTATCGGGATGATCGTCCACGTAGGCCTCTGAGCTTGGTCCAAAAAGAGTGGTATCCAGCTCGCCGCTACAAGCCAGGATGTGGTCACGAATAGCCTCGGCCTCCAGACGCTTTATTGGCATATGTTGAAGCAGGGTATTGGCAGGATCTTCCTTTTGCGCTAACTCGCTCGGCACGGACGACATTTGGTAAGTGCTGCTTAGCACCATTTTTCGAATCGTCGATTTTAAGGACCAATCATTTTTAATAAAATCCTCGGCCAGGAAATCGAGCAACTCCGGATGTGTCGGAGTACGACCCATCTTGCCAAAGTCATTTACGGTCGAGACGAGTCCTGTCCCGAACAGATGTTTCCAAATTCGGTTTACGATTACCCTGGAAGTTAGAGGGTTGTCTGGTGAGGCAACGTAGCTGGCCCACTCGAGTCTGCCGCTTCCGCTGGTATCCAATGACGGGCCACCCAAACCATCCAGCCAACGACGAGGGTTTGGTTCCTTGCTTAGGTTTTTATGAAGTCCACGTATATAAACCGGCTCGTCCTTCGGATCACCTTCTATGAGGCTTCTGGCAAAACGAGGCTGGGGAATCTGTTGTGCGAGTGTGCGGTACGCTTCAAGCGACTTACTCAATTTCTGGTCATTTTCTATGTCGGCAGTAATGAGTCCTGCTCCAAAAAATGCGCCAAGAACCTCGGCTTCGTTTGCGGACAGATTGTTGTTGCGCCCTTTCTTCCAGAGTTCTGCCAAAGTCGTCTCGGCTGACTTTCCCTTCCACCAGGCCTCCCAGTCGTTGCCGCCATCAAAACGGAAGGAGATGTAGGCATTTTCGTTGTACTCGGGCTCCTCGTCCCGTGGGTGGATGTTATGAATGGCCTCTCCGTTTTGAAATATTTCCAGGTATGCCGGTTGTCCTGGCCAGAGGTAGGTCTCCATACTGATAGTTTGCCAGTGGTCGCTGTTAACGGGTGTATACAGCTTGGCTGTGGTGGGCCCTCGACCGGTGAGTTCGTAGTTGCGTACCACGAGCCGGACAGAGGCGAAGCGACCTTTGACTTCGAGTTCGATGGGCTTACCATCGATAATAAAATCGGGTGATCGAATCGCACCGCTGATTCTCGATGCGAACCTGCCACCTACCGGCGTATCGCCGATGAGGGTTTGAACCGCATTCGTTCCTTCACTACTCAAAATGAGTGAACCTGGTTTCTGTGGCTGATCGGTGAAGGCGAGACCCTGGAGGCTCCAACTGTCGAGGCTGCGGGCAACTTCAGCAAAACTTTGGCTGACTTCCGAACTTGAGTCTGATTTTGGCTTGCCGGTTATGAGTGGCACCAACTCCGGCCATTCATTCTGAGTTTCAGGAAACACTGCCAGTTTTAACCAGTTGGCGAGGATGGATGGATTAAGGTTGGAAGTGGCTTTGGATTCGCTCAGTTCAGTTATTATTTTTGAAAGCAATTCTTTCTGATCCTTTTGCACCTTGTTCCATTTCTTCGTGTCGTCTTCCAATTCGGAATCTGTTTTGTCCTCGGGTATGGTGTTAAGCTTTTTGAGAGCGTTCTTTAAATCCTTGTTTTGCAGGAGCTCATTTCTGGCTGCAAGGTATTCGGGAGCAGCATCAACATCCGGTTTCGCTGCATCAAAAATCAGTGATCGCAGGCTCTTGTGTTTTGACTCAAGTTTGGAGCGAACTTGCTTTTGCAGGCTTTCGGAAACCGTGTTTTGATAGGCGAACCGCGAACTATGGAGCAGGCCATACATGGAGTAGTAATCTGCCGTAGTGACCGCGTCAAATTTGTGGTCGTGGCATCGGGCACAGGCAACTGTAGTTCCAAGAAATGCCTTACTGACCGTGTCGATCATGCTGTCGAAAATTCTGGCCTGGTCTTCGTGAAGATCGGGCGGACCATGCTGGCCATCGGTTAAGTAAATATAGCCCGGACCTTTAGCTGACTCGTTATCACCGGTTAATGGATCTTTTCTTGGTATTTTAAGTAAGTCGCCCGCCAGGGATTCCAGAATAAACTGATCGTAGGGCAGGTCATTGTTAAAAGCGTTAATCAGGTAGTCGCGGTAACGCCATGCGTATGGCATGGTGTAGTCAGCCTCGAAGGATTTGGTCTCCGCATAGCGCGTAAGGTCCATCCAGTGGCGGGCCCATTTTTCTCCAAAGTGAAATGACGCCAACAAGCGGTCGACTTGTTTTGCATACGCTTTTTTGGAGCGATCCTTTACAAAACTATCCAGCTCTTCTGGAGTAGGCGCCAGACCGGTAAGGTCGAAGCTGAGACGTCGAAGTAAGGTTCGTTTATCGGCCCGTTCCGCAGGTGACCAATCTTTCTCCTCTAATTTCGCCAATATAAATCGGTCGTAATCGTTTGAGGGCCATTTCTTGTCATTGACGTTCGGCGGTCGATATTTCTGAACCGCTTGCAAAGACCACCATTGTTTCCTTTCTTCTAAATTGAATCCCGAAATTGCCGTGTCTGTCTTGGTTCCCTCGAGACGTGGATCCGGTGCCCCCATCTCAATCCATTGTTCAATGGCTTCAATCTGGTTTTGCGCCAACTTAGTTTTTGGGGGCATGGATTCGAAGTCCGGATGCTGCCGTATCATCTGAATTAAACGACTGCCTTCGACATCTCCCGGAATGATTGCCGGACCGCTATCACCGCCGCGTAGCATCCCCGGCTTCGAATCGAGAAGAAAGCCTCCCTTTATTTTTTCAGAATCTGCAGAGTGGCACTTGTAGCAGTTCTCGACCAGAACAGGTCGGATCTGCGCCTCAAAATACTCGAGATCTTCCGCTGCAATCTCCGATGAGTACAGACGGCCAGCTGCGTGAATAAACGCAATTATTAGGGCGATTCTTCTGAACTTTTCTTCCATTCCCAGGGTAGCGAGGTCGATAATTCTTCCTCAGTTTATAGATATACTTAAAAAATCTGTTTTCGTATACTGCTTTATGGACATTTTCTGATACTATTTCTACGAAATAAATTAAATATCGTTTAAACTTGTTATTCCCCGTTGCTTGCTTCGGGGTCGGTGACTGAAGGGAAAGTTTGAAAACCGCAGG
>JAQBYJ010000070.1 GCA_027622555.1 Verrucomicrobiota bacterium | reverse complement strand
AAAATCCCGCATCGTGGCCAGAAATAAATTGACATGCGGCCAAACTCAATTATCTCACGGATTTAGGTTAAACGTCATTCAGGCGCTAAAGTTACGTTTAGGTTCAGTAACTCTATTGGATCAATGAGAGTTCTAAAATCACCGAAAATTAACGCGAAACGATTCCTAAGAATGGAACAACAAGCAGGTTTTCTTAGCAAATTAAGCAACAATTAAGCTTTGGTGACCACTGTCGATCGATCTGGAATGGATACACGTAAAAAGACGACAAGTGCATAAGTATGGAAGTCAAAAACATAAAATGATAAAGATCCTACGTTTAATTCCATTGGTGTGCGCCAGATTACCGAGACCTCTCCCTTTGGTGATTTCCTGGGTAGGTGCCATACTTTGCTTCCTATTGCTTGGGCGGTTGATTTTTTGGATCACCTTTCGTGACCCTCATGATCCACTAACTTTTCTTCAGCTAATCAAGTCGTTTTATATAGGCTTTAAATTCGATCTTCGGCTATCTCTACTGATGGTGCTTCCACTTCCCTTACTCGGTGGTTTCCCTCGGTTTTGTCCATCCGAGAACAAACGAGCCCGGTCGATTTGGAAGCTATATTTTACCTGTGCAACGGTGGTCCTAATTTTCTTTTATATATTGGATATGGGCTATTTTGCGTATCTCCAGGTAAGGGTGGACTCCTCCTCCTTACGGTTTCTCGATAACCCCTTAATCGCGGGGCAAATGCTGCATGAGACCTATCCCTTGGGGTGGTTGTTAATAGCTACTCTCTCGGTCACATGCGTTTTGTTCATCGGTTTCGGTCGTCTTCTTCCTTTTGGCCTGGGCTGTGCTCCTGGCAACATGAAAACTCAAAAGAAATGGGGCATCAAGGTCGCCTTTTGGCTGTTGGTATTGTTTGGACTCTACGGAAAGTTCTCTTGGTACCCATTGCGTTGGAGTGATACGTTTTGGAGCAGTCATTCTTTTGCTTCCAGTCTCTCTTCCAATCCAGTGTTGTATTTTTATTCGACGTTCAAGAACAGGGAACTGTTATTTGACCCGGAGGTCACGAGCGGTTTTGTCGAGTCTCGAATTGGCGATTATTTAGGACTTAACAAGGAACAGGCTCGATCTCTTGATTTTACAAGGGAGTTTCAACCACCAAAACCAGCTGCGCCCATTAATGTTGTACTGGTTATAATGGAGTCCTTCGCCAGCTATAAAACCGGGTTGGGCAGTAATCCTTTGGATCCCACTCCGGCCTTTGATCGATTGGCAGAACAAGGGGTCTTATTCCCCCATTTTTTTACGCCACACATGGGAACAGCCAGAGGATTGTGGGCAACCATAACGGGCATACCCGATATTGAAGTAAAGGAAACTTCCTCGCGCAATCCATTGGTCATCAACCAACGAACCATCATCAATGATTTTGCGGGATATGATAAACTCTATTTTCTGGGAGGTAGTATGAACTGGGCAAATATTCGGGGATTACTGACTCACAATATTCCGGATTTAGAGATTTTCGAAGAAGGAAGTTATAGTGCTCCGAGAGTAGATGGTTGGGGCATATCGGACCTGAGTCTGTTTAAAGAAGCAGACTCCATCATGAGCAAGCGTGAGAACCCATTTTTTGCGATTATTCAAACCTCGGGGAACCATCGGCCCTATACGATTCCCGAAGATAATGAAGGTTTTGAACTAACCGAAGTGGGGGAAGATAGGCTGCGCGAAACGGGCTTCATTTCAAATAAGGAGCTCAATGCGTTCCGTCTGTTTGATCACAGTGTGGGACATTTTATGAAAATTGCACGCCAGCAGGATTATTTTGAAAACACACTATTCGTATTTTTGGGCGACCACGGTCTGGCTGGGTATGCCGGCGATCATTCATTCGCCCATGAAAGCCAACTGGAAATAAACCGTTATCGTGTTCCCTTACTTTTTTATTCACCAAAACGCTTGAGCCCTAAGGTCCTGGATAAAGTGGCAAGCCAGGTAGATGTTCTGCCAAGCATCGCTCATTTGGCTGGTATTCGCTATAAAAATACAACTTTGGGGCGCAATTTATTCAATCCAGAATTCGATGATCAACGCTATGCCTTTACGATGATTCATGAGAGAAAAGAGATGGGGCTACTCAACGACTCTTTCTACCTTACCATGAATCTAGATGGCACGAAAACGCGACTACAACAGCTGGGAGTCGAAGATCCGAGGAAAAATGTTAGCCATCTCTTTCCTAAGCTAACTGAACAAATGGCGGTCGTCTGCCAAGGTATTTTTGAGACCGCGAATTACCTGCGATACCACAACGGAGTTGAACTTGAAAACTAGATTTTATTTCAGGCCAATCGTTGTCAGGGTGTTGGCTGCGCTCCTGATAACGGCAACGCTTGTTGGAGCCTACCGGCTATGGGAGCATCACCGTGATCAATTCTATACTGGGGAGCGGCCGCCTTACCTTCAGTTGTCTGGCGCTGATAGCATGCTTATTCGTTGGCAAACGGAAGGATCAAATCAGGGGCAGGTCCGGTTTGGAGTAGATCCACGAAACTTTGATAGGGTACTGAATGAAGAGGAGTCGCGGATTGAGCACTGTCTCGAATTAACTCACTTAATACCGAATACAAAATACTATTATTCAATCGGAGATACGGTTACCAGCCGGCCCATCTTTCATGGCTCCGAATTCTGGTTTTTGATGCCTGATCTTTCCAAACGGAATACGACCACCCGCCTCTGGGTATTGGGCGATCCTGGAAAGCCTGGCAAAGATCAAAATGCAGTCAGGGACGCCGCATACTCCTGGTTTTCTCAGAACAATCGGCAAGATATGCCTCCCGTGGATCTAGTTCTTACTCTCGGAGATAATGCCTATACTTCCGGCACCAACCAAGAGTTCCAAAAACACTTTTTTAAGCCGTATCAGAATATATTTAGAAATATTCCCGTTTTGCCTGCCTGTGGTAATCATGACAATCGCAGGAATGTGATATTTAATCTATTCGATTTCCCTTCCGAGGCTCAATTAGGGGGGCATCCATCTTACACAGAAAGATATTTTTCTCTCAACTATCAAGATGTTCATCTTATTTTCCTCGATTCAACATCTCAGGATGCGATGAAGAAGTCGTCTATGGTTCATTGGCTCATGCAAGATCTGAAGAAAAACGATCGTCTTTGGACTCTGGTTATTCTCCATCACCCACCTTACACTAAAGGATCTCATGACTCAGATGATTTGAACGATAGTGATGGGCGTATGGCATGGATTCGCCAAGCGTTAGTGCCCGTATTTGAGTTTGGCGGTGTTGATCTTGTGCTATCAGGGCACAGCCATGGTTACGAACGGTCCTCCTTAATAAATAACCACTTCGGCCTTTCTAACTCGTGGACACCCGATATGTTGATCTCTGAGCAAACGCAAATGGAAAGGCCGTTACTCAAGAACCATGGCACCGTTTATCTCGTGGCTGGTTCTTCCTCAAAAATAGGTCCCGATTCTCACGGCTACAACCATCCAGCTATGGTTTTTTCCAGTGAGAGCCTTGGTTCATTAGTCATCGATGTTGGCGAGGACCAACTCCTCTCCCGTTTCATCAATCAAAATGGCGAGATAATCGATGAGTTCTCGCTAATACATCAAAAACTCGACTCTCGCTCCTTACATTCGCTCAAACACTGATCATTCCTCGATTAATTGAACAAGTGTAATTGCCATTTGCGTTGCAAACAATTGCTGGGTTTAAGAACAATAGTCTACGTGTATTGCACACTAGTATTGCATCTGCAATCCACTCGTTAAACAGTCCACACAAAATGTAGTATGAAGGTGTTGATTGTTGAAGATGAAATGAAGTTGGCTGCCTTGATAGCTAGAGGGCTAAAATGCGAAGGAATTGATTCAATCAAAACGGATTCAGGGAAACAGGCGCTGGCAGAGATAGCAAAGAACTCTTTTGATGCGATCGTTTTGGATATAATGATCCAAGACCTGGACGGATTAAGCGTCCTTAGGAGAATAAGAAAAAGCAGCAACACAACCCCCGTAATCATCATTACGGCTCGCGATATCCATGAAGAAAAAATTGCAGGTTTAGATGCTGGGGCCGATGGCGACTTAACTTTATTAACGTTTTGCCTCTGAACGTTCGAATAACCCGAAGAACTCTTTCCAGCAAAGAATTTACAGCACTTCTGGGTTCACAATATTAGGAAATGGCTTTCCGGTGAAAAAGGCTTCGCAATTGTCCACAACCAGCATCCCCATTTTAATACGTGTCCCCACCGTGGCACTTCCAAGGTGAGGAGCCATTGAAACATTTTCTAAAGTCATTAACCCAGGTTCTACTGAAGGCTCATTTTCAAAGACGTCCAAGCCAGCACCAGCAATGGCGTTAGATTCAAGCGCTTTTACCAAAGCCTTCTCGTCCACCACAGGACCTCTGGTAGTGTTAATGAGGAAAGCACTGGATTTCATGAGACCAAGTTCCGCTTCTGATATGAGATGTCGCGTCTCCTGGCACAAGGCAACGTGCAGGGAGACAAAGTCTGCCGTGCTCAACAACGTTTCCTTATCAACATATTCGATACCCCATTTGACTTCATCAGCTGGATCCAGACGTGTGCGGTTCCAATAAATGATTCTCATAGAAAACCCTTTTGCTCTGGGAATCATGGCCTTCCCAATACTTCCCAATCCAATCAAACCCAGGGTAGCTCCGGTAACATCACTGCCTAACAATTGCAAAGGCCCCCATCCCTTCCACCCATTAGCTCGAATCATACGCTCTCCTTCGGAAATTCTTCGTGCCACACTCATGAGCAATCCCCAGGCAATATCAGCGGTCGCTTCTGCAAGCACTCCGGGGGTGTTCGTCACCGGGATACCCAGGCGTGTAGCCGTTTGCACATCGATGTTGTTATAACCCACGCCAAAATTCGCGATGAGTTTGAGCTTGGGAGCGGCCTCCAGGACTTCAGCATCAATTTGGTCAGGGCCATTAGGCACCAACACTTCAATGTCTTTGACTGCATCCAGCAACTCGGGACGAGTCAGCGTACGATCATTGGGATTGATCCGCATATCGCAGAGGTGCTTCAGCCGATCGAGAACCGGCGGAAGCATAACACGGGTTAAATAAACTTTGGGTAAGGAAGTGCTCATCTTTCCAAAATAAAGGGCGTATCCCTGAAAAAACAATGTCGATTACACTTGGAGGTATTTCTTTTGCATCACTAGATAAGTTCCAACGATGAAGGTATCTGTGATCATGCCCGTAAGAAACGCTGCGAGTACCATCCAGCGGGCGGTAAAAAGTATCAGGGACCAAACACTGGAAAATTGGGAGCTTATCATTGTCGACGACGGTTCCAAAGATGACACGATTAAGATCCTTGAGGCTCAAGCGGTAGAGGACAAACGGATCCGAATCCATACGCAAAAACCATTGGGAATTGTAAAAGCGCTGAATATCGGAATTGCCTGCTCTTCGGGAACCTTGATCGCCAGGATGGATGCCGACGATGTGTCTCATCCAGAACGGCTATCACTCCAGTCTTCATTTTTAAATGAAAACAAAGGCATCGGCCTCCTTGGAACAAGAGTAAATTTCATGGGAAATCCAACTCAACAAATAGGCTACGATTCCTATGTGGAATGGACAAATTCCCTGTTAAGTTCCGGGAGCATACGAATTAATCGCTTCATTGAATCTCCTTTTGCCCACCCATCCGTTATGTTCCGCCGAAAAATCGTAGGAGACCCAAGGCTATTTTATCGGTCGGGTCATTTCCCGGAGGACTACGAACTATGGCTGCGCTTGATCGACGAAGGCGTGCAAATGGCGAAGCTGCCGGAGTATTTGTTGGATTGGCATGATTCAACTGAGAGGCTTTCCCGCAAAGACCCTCGGTATTCACCTCAATCGTTTTACGAAACCAAAGCGAAGTACTTGGCGGGGTGGTTAAATCAATCTGCAATTAACCGCCCGATCTGGATATGGGGTGCCGGTAGAATTACTCGGAAACGCGCCTCCCTATTATTAAATGAAGGTATCAAATTTTGTGGTTATATCGATATAGACCCACGGAAAATTGGAGGACAGATCAACGACTTGCAGGTTATCCGACCCGAAGACATTCCCTTAATTGAAAACCCCTACATCGTTTCCTATGTAGGGAATCGAGGAGCTCGAGAGGACATTCGGAACTTCCTAACCGACCTGGGATTAACCGAAGAAAGAGATTTTATCCTGGCGGCCTAATCTCAATGCAACTGACTTGGCTTCCAGTTGAGACCATAGGCTTGGAGGATACAGTAACCACCGAAACCGAAAAGATAAGGCTGGGAAATGGCTTTAGCTATCAGCCAAGCCGAACTTGTACACCGTGCACGAATTATACTCCTGACCGGGGTCAAGACGCGTGGAAGGAAACATGGATTTATTTGGTGTATCAGGGAAGTGTTGCGATTCGAAACAAAAGCCATCGTGTTTCTTATAAAACGCGCCGCCCTTCCCGTTTATTCCGTTAAGATTATTTCCGGTGTAAAATTGAAGTCCTGGTTCTGTGGTAAAAACATCCATTGTCCGTCCAGAAACTCTATGCACAGCGGTAGAGGCGTGACTTAAATCATAAGGAAGTTTGTTCAATACAAAATTAATATCTATACCTCCGCAAAAGTTTATCTGTTCTTCATTGGTGTAGATTGCGTCCTCAATTCTTTTTACTTTTCTGAAATCAAAAGCGGTGTCGTCCACTGGACGGATCTCACCAGTCGGAATCGACCCTCCATCGGTTGGCGTGAAGAAGTCTGCATTTACCCAGATATCATGATCAACAATACTTCCCGCGTCATGGCCGGCTAGATTGAAATAAGCGTGCTGGGTCATATTGACATGTGTGGACTTGTCGGTGGTAGCACGGTAACTGATGGTAAAGTCATCCGTATCATTCAGCGAATACATTACCTCGATCTTTAGCTCGCCAGGGTAACCTTCGTCACCGTCAGCACTTGTGTAGTTCAATTTCAATGCAGGTGCGTCTCCATCCATGGTTTCTTCAACAACCCAGTTCACTTTATCAAAGCCCACGACTCCGCCATGGAGATGATTCTTCCCATTATTGATTGCGAGTGGGTAAAATGTTTGGTCGAGCTTAAATCGACCGCCGGCAATCCGATTGCAATACCGCCCAACCAAAGCTCCAAAAAACGGAGACCCCGCCTGGTATTCAGCAACCGTATCAAATCCTAATGTGATGTCAGCTTGTTGTCCGTAACGATCCGGAACTTTGAGAGATTGTATGATCCCCCCATAAGGACTGATATCGATTTCAATTCCGTTTCTATTACTAAGCTTAAAATAATTCATGTTAAGGAAACAGAGTCGTTTCTATAGGGTCATCCAATCACGGGGAAGAAAAAAGAGACGTTGTAAGGATATTGTTCCAAGGACTTACTATACTGAAAAATCGAGAAACCAGCTGAAATGAAATTATTTCGAACTATCTGTATGACCCCAATATTACTATTCTGTTTGTCAGCAGGCTACGGATACGGACATTTCGACCACAGCATCTATGATTCCTTGCTAAAAACCCATGTCACCGAAGGACTGGTTGACTACTCAGCTCTGAAACAGGATCCGAGCCTTGATCAATACCTTGCGCTCATCGCTCAGGCTGACTTGGGTTCATTGGCTACTCGCAATGAACAACTGGCGTTTTGGACCAATGCGTATAATGCCTACACCCTCAAGCTGATTACCATTAATTTCCCCTTGGACAGCATAATGGATATCAAGGAAGAGGGCTATGAATCTCCTTGGGATATCCCACTGGTAAAAGTGGCTGGCAAGCAGTACACCCTCGACCAGATTGAAAACGAAATCATTCGACCCAAATTCAAGGATCCTCGAATCCATTACGCCTTGGTTTGCGCCGCCAGATCCTGTCCAAAACTCAGAAATGAAGCATATGTAGGCGTAAGGCTTGAAGAACAATTTGAAGAACAAAGCCGCTGGTTCATGATTCATCGCAACACCTTCGACCAAAAGTCCAAGGTTGCGAAATTGTCCTCGGTGTTCGATTGGTATTCAGTAGACTTCGGAGAGAACATTCAAGAGACCCTAAAATGGATTATTCCCTATGTGGAACCAAGCCTTGCTAATTCTCTGAAGCAACACCCGAAATCCTGGGAAATAAGTTTTTCTGAATGGGATTGGCGTCTGAATATCAAAAAATAAGGTCTTTCCCTCACGCCAATTGTAAAAATTTGGCAAGACTCAATAATGGCCTTTGACGAATTGAAAAAAGCCACTTTGCTATCCCTCCTGAATGTCTACCGATCCTCACTCAATTCTACTAGCCGAACTTTTCGACGCTCTTCAAATTGAAGAGCTAAGTCGTCGCGATGTACTTGGCCTTCCGTGCTTACAGGGCAACAATCAGATCGTTGCGGCACTCAAGGCTGAAAGCCGCTCACTTATCATCAAGCTTCCTATCGCCAAAGTGAACTACCTGGTGGCGGAAGCTTGGGGTATTCATTTCGCTCCTACCGGTCATAAACATCCTGAGTGGATTGAGATTACCCACATGGAACCGAGATTGTGGGTCGAGTTGATTCGCGAAGCCAGCCGTTTCGCCTACGCTTGAGAAAGCCGGGTGCTCGCAAGCTTGAGCCCTTGCTTCTCATTTCTATCGACTAGGGTTTTCCGGACTTTTCGAACATGTGTCGAATTACAGGAATCTGGGAACTATGAAGGACCAGCAGAACTGCCGAGCTTGCCCATACCGCAATCGCGAGCAGGAATAAGGAAAGCCTGTCGCCAGCAAAACCAAGATGGGTAAAATGGCCAATCATTGCGCCCGTCATGACACCCCAGGCGAGTATGGCGCCCCAAGCAACAGTTGAAGGGACTAACAACAGTATTCCTGCAATCAGCTCCAGAACACCGATGACGATTCGACCAGCTGGCTCCATTCCCAGCTCCGTGAAAATCTGCACAGAGTCCACATGACCCGTAAACTTGTAGCGCAGGGTTTGAATTAAAATAACCGCGGTAAGGATTCTAAGAACCAGAGAAATAATTTTTTTCATCGTTGGAGAATTAGAGGTTGGAGAGTTGTCTGGTGGTATGGTCGAGTAATGGCGCCAAGGTGCTGTTCTCTGGCACATACAGATTTTTCATGGTCAAAGACTCAAAGCTTGGCTGGCCAGTCGCAGAAAGTAACTCAATCAGTTCGTGCTCTATGTTTTGGACGTAGTTTTTTATCCGGATGGATTTAGTGGCTACATCCAAACCCTTTTGTAATGAGGGATCATGCGTGGTTATCCCGATTGGACAGGTATTTTTTCCACATTGCATCGCCTGGATGCAGCCCAGGGCCAACATGAACCCACGCGCCGAATAGATCGCTTGAGCCCCCAATGCAAAAGCGAGCATCTGACGACCTGGGTTAATCAGTTTCCCTGCCGCAAGCAGTTTCAACCTGTCTCGAACGCCTGCTTTGCAAAGAATTTTGTTAACGCCAGACAATGCAGGATATAATGGAACTCCTACCTGATCCATAAAGGCTTTGGGGGCGGCCCCGGTTCCACCTTCAGATCCGTCGACTGAAATGTAGTCCGGGAAGGCATCCTGAGTTATCATTTCCTGGACCAGCGCCTTCACTTCCGTAAAAGAACCCACACAAAACTTGATCCCAACCGGCAACCCTGAAACTTCCTGAACCTTTCGGATAAAAGCCACCGTTGTGGCTTCATCCTTACATTCTTTGTGACGAGGAGGTGACACCACATCCTGATTCAAAGAAACTCCACGCAATTCAGCAATTTCCGGGGTTATTTTTTCTTTCGGTAATAACCCTCCCTTACCCGGCTTGGCACCTTGGGACAGTTTTATTTCGATCATCTTGATCTGTTCGATACCAGCCAGATCCTTGAGCTTTTGCTCATCAAGAAATCCCTGTGCGTCCCTCACTCCAAATTTCGCGGTCCCCATCTGGAAAATAAGATCGCACCCTTCTTTGAGGTGGTGCTTAGGGAACCCACCCTCCCCTGTGTTCATCGGTATGCCTGCCATCTTTGCGCCGCGGGCCAGCGCATGGATTGCATTTTCACCTAGAGACCCGAAACTCATTGCACTGATTATCAACGGCCTTGTGATTGTATACGTGTTTCGGATACCACGTTCTTCGCCAAAGGTGAGCGAGTAAGGCTCCAGGTTCTCTCTATCCATGGGATACATGGAATGGCGAATTTTTATTTCCGAAGTATCAAACTCCTTCATCGAGCCAAAGGAGGATGCAGAATCCATATTCTTGGCTTTCCGGTAAATCTCCACCCGCTCAGTACGATTAAACGGTCTCTCTTCAGTATCGCTTGCAAAGAGATACTGGCGAAGCTCGGGTCCAATGCTTTCCAGAATATACCTGCCCTGAGCCAGAATCCCAAAGTTTCGCAACAGTGAGTGCTCCGTTTGCACTTTCAGGTAGAAAACATTCACAATCGTTAAAAACAGGAATGCGACCGTCAGAAAGTTGAAATAGAAAGAAATGGTAATCCCGGCTATGAAAAAGAGGATTGCCAGAAGGGGTAAGGCAAAGTTGGTGAACTTCGAGAGACGGTATAGATCTATGGAAAGAGAAGTCATGGAGTAATCGGAGTATAATCGATAAGGACGAATTGCTGGAGGTAATTATTTCATAAGAGGCAGTATTAGCAAGTTCTGACAGCAAATCAACCCACTCAATCTTTGAAATAGTGATACGCCTTCCAAAAGAAAATTACATTAACCAAGGTGGCTAAAACATCGGCGATCGGAAAGGCATACCAAACACCATCAGTACCTAGCCGCGAGGGAAGATACAATAACAGTGGTATGATTAGAATCACGGTTCTATTTGTGGTTAAAAATAAGGCGTACTTTCCTTTCCCAATCGCTTGGAAAATGCCGACTATCATCACAGGTACCCCAACAACAGGGAAAGCAATCGACAGTTTTTTAATGGCACTGGTACCTATGGCCAGTAGTTGATCATCACTGGTAAATGCTCCGATAAAGCTTTCAGGAAATAGCTGAACCAGGAGCCAGCCACAGATTAGATAGATGGTGCAAAGCGACATGCTGGTAAAGATCGCCTGCCGAACTCGCCGCATTAGTTTTGCTCCAAAATTGTACCCAATTACAGGCAACACACCGGCCTGAATTCCAAAAATGGGCATAAACAGAAACATCATCGTCCGGTTACACATGGCATAAACAGAAACATAGGTTTCTCCCCCATAACGTACCAGCGTTCGAATCACCAGAACCTGAATAATCGTCGCACCGGTATTCATAATCAATGTCGACAGACCCACTCCAGCGATTTCCCGGAAAATGGTAAGGTTAAACCGAACGCACGGCAAGTGAAGCTTCAAGGAGCTCTTACCTGACAACAAGTAACGTAGCATAATCAGCGTAGTCACCATATTTGCAGCAACGGTTGCCCAGGCAGCTCCTCGAATACCCCATCCAAAGGTATAAATAAAGAGAGGATCCAATGCCACGTTTACCAAGGCACCGGTGACCATGGAAACCATTGCCATGCGCGCATTGCCTTCCGAACGTACGACATTGTTCATCGACATGGAAAAAATGGAAAGAGGCCCGCCGATGAGTAAAATATCCAGGTACCCGGTAGCTGAATTCATGATACCTTCGCTCGTTCCAACCAGCCGATGGATCCAACCAGTGCCGCTAAGGCCGATACCCAAGGAAACAACTCCAAGGCACAGAACCAGAAACAGCATAACTCCAAGAATCCGGTTAGCGGTCTTGTGTTTCTCCATACCCATAGACCTGGAAATCGCCGTACTCCCACCAACACCTACGAAGAGCGCAAATCCCATCATTAAAATAGTGACAGGAATATTCGAACCTATCGCAGCCAACCCATTGGGTCCGACAAACCGACCCACAAAAATGGCATCCACCATACTATAAGCGGCAATCACCATCATGCTTACGACCGAGGGAGTGGACATTTGCATAATCAGTTTGAGGATAGGTGTCTTCCCCAAACGACTACTGTGCGACTTCATTCGGACAGCAGAGGTCAAAGCATTCGAGGTAGCAAGGCTTGGCTTTGAAAGTTAATAACCAAGCTTGGCATGAAGCTCGTAAGCACCAGTTTTGGGATTAACCAAAGAAGCTGGGCCCCAGGTTTTTTAACGGCTTATTTGTCAATATCCAAGACGTGTCCCCATATCCCCCCCCCTCAATTGCGAAGACTGGCGCAGCAGGGAAAACATGTGGAAATACTCGCGCCATGCCCTAGAGTTTTTCCAGAACCACCTGCCGTTTCAGGTTATGGAACCAGACAACCTCCTGACCACCTCGGAACGTGACTACGTGCTGGCCAAAGAAGGAGAAATATACGCCATTTATTTTCCGGAGTGGGAAAACAACCTGATCGATCTGCGCGAATACCCATCGAATTTTAGCGTCTCATGGTTCAATCCCCGCACCGGCGACGGCCCACACACCGGGGACGTTTTGAAAGAACTCTACCCCCGCCGTCGTGTCACCAGCTTGAATACCCTCCAAGGCGGCAATTGGGTCAGCCTGGGCCCGGCACCCTACGATCACCACGAAGATTGGGTGGTGGTACTTAAAAAATTTAATGATTAACTGTAGGAGTGGCTTTATAGACAACTTCCATAATTGATCCTAGAACATTAAAGTAGCTGTAAGAAATACATCCATCGGATTTGGATTCCTGAATACAGCAGGGCTTCCATCCGGATTTGTGAGAATCAGAATGTAGTCTTTCTCTCCGATTGCATTCCGAACATTGAGCTGAAGCCGGTAATCCAACTTGTCGGAGAGTTTTCCGCGATAATTTACCCAAACATCAGCCGCCAGATCCGACTTACCGAAGAAGGGCTTGGAGACATCGGATACCAATTGGCCATCGATATTGAGCAATTCATACCCGGTGGCCACTTTGTCTTGCCAACGCAGGGCGCCACCGACACCGAATCCATCCAGAAAAGTATCCGCAGAGAACTCGTAGTTGGTAAACATATTCCAACGCCATTCGACCAGTTCCTGCACTACGGTATTATCCTTGGCCCGGGCACCTACCAATGGGAGCAAAGCCGAGCGCCCATAGGTGGACGCGAAAACAAAACCCGTTGTACTATCCGGGCGGTCACGCAGATTAGTCAGGCCGGCCGAATTGATATTATCGTTGATCTGACTAATAACCTCACCAAGAGCAACCGCCGTGTTACTGGTAATCGTTTCCTGTTGGGCAATGTTAATTCCAATGCGCCAGCCTGCGGAAGGGTTTGCCACAACCTCCATTTCAAAACCTTCAGCCGAGACGTCCTGTGTCGCCACACGATTGCCGAAATCACCTTGAATCGCCCAGTTGCCCGTCGAGGAATCCAAGCCTACTTTTGCATTTTCCTGCACAGCGGCCGGAATTGTCCCCTGAATAGTTTGGATCAGTTGATCGAATGAACTCCACTTACCCGAAAAATCGAGCTGGCTATCCTGAAGACCGCCTTCCGCCAAGGGTGATAATGCCAAGTCAATACTGTAAGGCATATCATTCGCGTCCCGGACTATGCCATCGGCCACATCCTGCCACTCATTCATTGAGTCCACTATTACGTTGAGGGCACCGTTGTTGGCCCCTCCCACAGCTGCCGCATTCAAAGAACTTACCGTCTCATACCAGTTCGTACGAATGTATAGTTTTCCATCAAACGCCTCGAATGAAACACCATACTCCTTGGTCGTGCCCTGAGGTGAACCGATTATGTTGCCATAAGCATTGCGGCGGAGACCGGTGGGCTGGAAGTTTTCCGATTCACTATAATGAGCGCTCACTCCGACACTACCAATATCCCAAGGTGAGTGGCCCACTACGCTCCAGGTGAAACTGTCTACGTCCGGAAGCGGGCTTTGCCTCACCATTTCCAGACCGGCAGGTTCGGGTCGGTTTCCAGCGTTGTCTCTGGGAAATGAACCGGCCGACACCGAGTAATTTTGAATACTGTCGGTGCGCCATCCCACCAAGCCAACCAAGTGGTCCTCAAGCAGGTAACTCTGGATGCTGTAGACTTCGGATTGAAAGGAATCCAGCTGACGGCTTCCATTATTGAGAGCCTGCTGTTCAGTAACCGTGCCGACTTCCCAAACATTGTTGGCGTCATCCCAATAGGCCGCTTCATAGGAGGTTCCACCAAAGGGAGGAAGAAACACGCCACGATCCACATGGATGTCTCCCGGTTTTGTAATTTCACTGCCCAACATGGAGGGCCCCAAATACTGCCAGGCAAACGCAGCGTTGCAGGGTTGAACACACTTTCTAAGCTGGTCAACAGGTGCGCCTACATAATAACCCTCCACATTTCGCACGACCGTCTCGATATCCTGCTCATTGTAAAAGGCGCTCAAATTATGACGGCCAAACCACTTTGAAAAACCATCGCTTTCTGAAAAATCGAGGTTGTAATAGGCGGTTGCTCGAAAGGCCTCACGGTCGGTAAGGAAGTGCTGTTCGTCTCCACGGTCACCACCAGACTGGCCAGTGAGGGCGGCCACGGGTCTGCCTGCATTGGGATTTGCAAAATCCGCGGGTCCCGCACTCGAATCAGGATTGGGCCCCGGGTAATTGAGATACCCATTGGGATCGATGGTTAACGCATTAAAACGCCCATTCGACAACAGTGTGGCGGCGCGCCGCTCATAATTCTGTTCGTCCCAAACAATTTCCACACCGCCATCTCCATCGAGGAAACTTTGCTCAAGAGTAAAGTTACTGGTACTAAAGTCCTGATCACGGAAATTCAAGTTACCGCTGAACAGGTTATTGTGATTATCCCAAATGTTTCTATCCACTATGGAAGGAATTGCGAATCCTGTAGAGTAGGTTTCGGCCTCAAAGGGTTTAACCAAAAAGAGTTCACCACGGGGGTTGTTCCCGATCGTATGTCCCTGCTCACCGTTTTTGTATTGGACCCGGCCCGTCACACCTTGAACGCTGGGTGCTTCCGGAAAACCGATGCCCGCAGTACCATCCTCCTGAAAATAGATGTTGATATCCTGAAAATAGGGAGGGCGCGCCGAGCCATCAACCGTCCGCCATGCTCGCGGAAATCCTTCAGGCCGGTTATTGTCCACAATCCACTTGGGCTGAAACGCTCCATTGACCGCCCATGAAACACTATTCCCATCAGTGGTCAGCCAATCAATACCCAGGATATCCTGAATGGCTGGATTAGGTACATTGAACCAGTCCTTGATCGCATCCCCGCGGGAGATTACGGGGTCATATCTTGGATATTGACAAGTAACTGCAAGGGGGCAACCAAAGGGATTTGAGCGAATACGTGAAACGGTATGACTTGCCTCCTACCTGATCGCCCCGAGGATCATGTCTCTGAGAGCAGAGTAATCCGGGTTATCCACCGTGCCGGAAATATTTATGGGCTCCTTCCAGAGTTGATACTCACCCATGAGATTTTGACTTGTCAGCCCCAGGACCTTGGCGTTTTCACCAAAATTTCCCTTGGTCCCCATCGCGAGGTTTATGGTCAACACACCTTGGAGGAGGGTCTCCCAACTATCCGCATCGATACTTCCTTTGCCAGTCAATAAAAGCTCTGGTCCTTGAATCGTAAAGTCCTGGATGGCAACTTCTCCGCTGGGGAATCGATCCACCTCAACACGTATCGAATCATAGGGTACCCGCTGTAAATATTGGGTCATTCGAGATACCGCACCCATGCGCCCATCGGTCCCGCCGAATAAAGAAAGCCCGAGGTTCAAGAGCTGAGCCGTTTGATTCGCGCCTTCATTAACCCGGGCAAGTTGAAGGATTCCTGCTGCCCCCTTCATATCCAAAGAGACTTTAACCGAATCCATGAGTAGCTCCAAAATTTGAGCCTGCCCCAGAACCAAAATATTTCCGTTCCAGGTACCGGTGACAGGAGCGCCGCTTCCGAGGTCGAGCAATTCAGAAGGTATGTTAATTACAGTTCCCTCCGCTCGAAGTGTGAAAGGAGTTTCAAGGCCTTCAGTAAATATGAGATCTCCCTTTCCCTTTATCGATCCTTGATTGAGACCGGTACTGAATGAAGTCATGGAGATGGAGTCTGAACGAACCAACAACTCCGCATTGAGGTTTTCCATGACCACCCCTTGGGGCATAATCAGACGATTAAGGTTCATGGTGGCATTTCCAGTCATTCCATTCCAGGGGATAGGGCTGGGTGCCGCAGATTCCGATATCACAAACGCTTGTTCAGCAAGGGAGTCCACCTTCTGCATACTATAACTCCAAGCCGCCAGGGCAGTGCCTACAGATTGCAAATCAACCATATAAACGTCCTCTCCATCCACGCGCATACGAAATGGATTTAAACTAAAAGATGCCACATCACTTACCAGGGTCATCTTGGTCAAACGTTCACCCCGTTCAACTTCGACAGGAACAACCACACGTCCATCACCAGCTGAATCCACATCGAAGTTCATCGTTAGCTTCCCGGGACCGGCCTCATCTGCAAATCCTGTTTTAACAAAACCGGATAGGGCAGGAATCTGGCCGAGTTGACCATTTCCGGATAGTTCGTATTCCCATGGTTTTTGTTCCAACACTCCCGAACCGTGAAGGTCGAATGTGCCCAACCCGGCATTTATATTCCAACTGACGTTTCCTTCAGTAGTGACAAGGGCGGTTCCAATGGTTGGTGGAAGTTCGAGCAACGAAACAGGCAGCAACGATCCATTCACATTTAAAGACAAATGCCCAATCACCTCGCTGGTCTCGACATTCAAGTTGAGCTCGACGTCGACCAGCGGGGTAATCTTTTCTGTTTCAGCTATATACAGAGATACTGTCTCGCCTTGGGTTGTCCGTGTGATCTGCCAGTTTCCAGAGAGGTCAATTTGCCCACTGGGATTTAAATCGGAGCCCTCCATTTGCAAGCCAAGTGTGCCTGACACAGACTGAACTTGTTCCCCGCCGGTCAGATCTATTTCGATACCCAGGTCGTAGATTCCCCGATCCACAATGGCTGTTTCACTGTTATCAAGAAAGGCACCTTGAATTCGGAGCCGCGCAAGTTCTCCAACCGCCAAATCATCAAGGGTCAAATTGAGATCCATGGATTGATCATTGGCTAGATGGACACGACCATCCAGACGAACCCGACCCACTGATACTTTTTCCGAAGGGTTCAACAGGTCAAGAATACCTTTCCACGGTTCCTTTGGTCCAGTTTCCTCCTCGCTAAACAGGTCCAACCAGATTCCAAGTCCTCCTCCCGTCGCTCCGGCGACTGTAACCAAATCTGCCACTAACCCCTTCACGACTAACTCCTCAATATAGAGCTCTCGTGAACGCACGAGTTCCAACCAGGAGACTTTAATCTCCGCACTTTCAGTCGACACATCAATGCCCTGGTGTCCCAGGCTCAATCCTTCTACCCGAAAACTGGAACTGGTTATTTTAACTGTTTCTACCGAAACACTCTCCAATTGGCTCGTTGCAGCCCAGAGGAAAACTGCCTTCTGAACCGGCGGGGTCGTCAAGAGCGCGGCCATCGTAGCCAAAAAAAGAACAACAAACAGTCCTAACCTTATGAAAAATTTACGCATGTATGGGATATATAGAAAGGTATTCTGTGAAGTAAGTCACCTCAATCAAATCAAAGTTTCCCAATTAAACCCCTCTTATAAGTATAAATCCTGTTCAACACGTGAAAAAAGCGAAACCTTGACCTTCGTCTTGTGTCCGTTACCCATCATCACTTTACACGCATAAATCCATGAGTAATTCCGTACTTGAATTAACCGAAAAAATCAAAGCCGCCTCAGCATGGGTAGCACCATTGAGATCAACCATTGGGCAGGTCATTATTGGCCAGCAATACCTGGTTGATCGTCTTATTCTGGGCTTGATCTCTAATGGTCACGTCCTGCTTGAAGGGGTTCCCGGATTGGCCAAAACGTTATCCGTCAGAACATTGGCTTGCGCCATTAACGCCAATTTCAAACGCATTCAGTTTACCCCAGATTTACTGCCAGCCGACATCATCGGAACCTTGATCTACAATCCCAAGGAACACACCTTTGAGACAAAGAAAGGCCCGGTTTTCGCCAACCTCGTACTAGCCGACGAAATCAACCGTGCTCCAGCAAAGGTCCAATCGGCGCTACTTGAAGCCATGCAGGAACGCCAGGTCACCATCGGGGATGAGACTCACCTGTTGCCAAAACCGTTTTTGGTGTTGGCAACTGAGAATCCAATCGACCAGGAAGGAACCTACACACTCCCCGAAGCGCAGGTTGACCGCTTCATGCTAAAGCTGAGTGTAGGTTATCCTTCAAAAGCTGAAGAACGGGCAATCCTCGACCGCATGGCCACCACATCCGTCATGGAAGACGTCAAGCCCGTCATCTCTTTGGAAGATATTTTGAACGCTCGGAAGGTGGTTAATGAAGTCTATGTGGACGACAAAATCAAAAACTACATCGTAGACATCGTTTTCGCCACACGCTACCCGAAGGATTATAAACTTGAGTCCGATTCTTTGATTCAATTTGGAGCAAGTCCAAGAGCTACCATTTCACTCACTCTGGCCTCCAAAGGCTGGGCCTTTCTGCAAGGCCGTGGTTATGTAACTCCGCAAGATGTGAAGACTATTGCGATGGACGTCCTTCGTCACCGCGTGATCGTTAGTTACGAAGCCGAAGCAGAAGGAAAAACCAGTGAAGATATAGTCCAGCAAATCCTGGATACGCTTCCCGTCCCTTGAGTATTTGAAATCGTCCTCTTACTCTTTTTCTTAATCTTCGTCTTCGTCCTAAAAATTGTCTTTAACTAAACTAATGCGCCCATGGCCTTTTCCCACGAGAAGTTAATTGTTTACCAGAAGAGTCTCCAATTTAATGGATCCGCGTATACACTCATTACTGAAAAGAAAATCAAAGGGAATTTAATAGATCAACTTTCACGAGCCTCCCAAAGCATGGCCCTAAACATTGCCGAGGGAAATGGAAAATTCTCCAAAAGTGACCGAGCAAATTTTTTCCAACGTTCCCAAGGTTCGGCTACAGAGTGCGCGGCGTGCTTGGACTTACTCGTAACGGAAAACAGAATTTCACAGGAACAGGCCGATTTTGAGAAAGAAATCCTCGAAAAAATTGTAAGGATTTTGGTTAAGATGACAGAAAATCTCAGGAATGATTCAGTAAATGAAGGTACTGGATTCTATGGGTCAGATTTAGAGAATTACCAAGGTGGCAACGGAGAGGAAGATTAAGACTTGGACGAAGAGAAAGAATAAGTGAACCACTCTCAATGAAAGATCCCAGAGAAATACTAAAAAAGGTCCGCCAAATCGAGATCCGCACCCGTAAGATGGTGACGGATGCTATGGCAGGCCATTACAACTCGGTATTTAAGGGACAAGGCATGGACTTTGAAGATGTGCGCGAATACAATCCGGGCGACGACATCAGATCGATTGATTGGAATGTAACAGCGAAAATGGGTGATGCCTATGTGAAGCGCTTTCGCGAAGAACGGGAACTTACGCTTATGCTCGTAGTAGATGTCAGCGCTTCCGGTGACTTTGGATCGCAAGTAGAAAGCAAGCGCGAGATGATGGCGGAAATGGCAAGCGTGATGGCTTTCTCGGCTATCCGCAACAACGACAAAGTTGGGCTGCTCCTGTTTACTGACCAGGTCGAAGCATTTATTCCGCCTCAAAAAGGTCGCCAACATGTTTTGCGCATTATTCGCGAACTTCTTTTCTTTGAACCCATCTCTTCAGGAACGGACATCAAGGTAGCCCTCGATTACTTGAATCGAATCGTGAAACGAAAGGCTGTCACATTCGTGATTTCTGATTTCCTCGTAAGAGATACGTTTCGCCAGGCTCGCATCCGCAATCAATACACCGGCATGTACAAGGCACTAAGCCTTACAGGCCGTCGTCACGATCTCATCGTCATCCGTTTGTCCGATCCAAGGGAGTACAAGCTACCCAATGTCGGGATACTCACCCTCGAAGACGCGGAAACCGGGCAATTGGTGGAAATTAATACCCGGAACAAACGGGTCAGATCCGAATACGAAGCAAGGAACACCCAACAGTTGGAGGATTTCAAAAGCAGTTTGAAGCGCCTCGGGATCGACAGTATTTACGTAGAAAACGGACAACCTTACATCACCAAAATCAGAGAGTTCTTTTTAAACCGGGAGAAGAGACGTTGATGCGGAAAAAGATTTTCAGTTTAGTAGCCATTCTCACGGCAAGCTGCCAGGCGATAGCTCAAGAAGAAACCAAAGTTTCACAGGCAGATATCATGGATATCAAGGACCCCATTTTTCTCCTTGATCCAATGATATTACTTTTTATCGGGATCGGAGTTTTGGTAGTCGGTATACTTTTTTGGATCGCGGTAGTCGTTTTCAAACGGATGACTCAACCGCCTGAACTAGCTCCGCCACCCCCTTACGAAATTGCACTCAATCACCTTCGCAAAGCGCGAAACTGGCTGCAACCCGAGACGACCGAAAGATTCTGCACTGAGGTATCCGCTATCACGCGTGGATTCCTGGAAGCCCATTTTAAATTACCTGCCAGTGAACAGACCACCGAGGAATTTTTTAGCAATTCCTCCCAGACGGATATTTTTTCACCCGAACAACGCATTGAACTAAAAGATTTTTCCGAACTGTGCGATCTGGCAAAATTTGCCAACTATGGTCTCGGCAAGGACGACATGGAGAAACTCTACCATACGGCGGAGGTCTTTATTGAAACCACTGGTAAACCAAGCGGACAACCAGACCTGGAAAACCCAGACGCTATCACGCCCAGCTGATGCTTGAATTCCAATATCCTTATTTTTTATACCTGATCCTGGCAGCAATCATACTGCCGTTTCTGAGGGGTGGATTGCGCCGACGCGGAAGTATTCGATTTTCTAACACTCAGTTGGCAGGCAATCTTGCATCGACTTCAAAATCCACTTCCGGACGATGGTTGGGATTCTTACGGGCCTTGGCATTAACTTTACTCATCGTGGCACTAGCGAGACCACGGTTGGGTCATGGAGAAACTGAATTGGAAGCCAGCGGAATTGATATTGTCCTGGCAGTCGATATCTCCGGATCCATGCGCGCGGAGGATTTTAAAATCCTCGGGAAGTACTATAATCGCCTCGAGGTGGTTAAAAAGGTTATTAAGGAGTTTGTGGATAAACGTGAATCAGACCGGATCGCATTAATCGCCTTTGCTGGAGAACCTTATTTAGTGAGTCCACTCACGCTCAATCATGATTGGTTGAACAAGAACCTGGAGCGACTGGAGATTGGTCTCATTTCCGAGGAAGGTACTGCCATTGGATCCGCATTGATTATGAGCGCCAATCGACTCAGGGACCTGCAAGCGAAAAGCAAGGTCGTCATCCTCCTAACCGATGGTGTAAATAACAGTGGATCCATCCAACCGGTAACCGCAGCTGAAGCTGCAGCAGCGCTGAAAGTTAAAGTGTATACCATCGCTGCAGGAACCAAGGGCAAGGCACGCGTCCCGGTACAAGACTATTTGGGACGGACGCGCTATCAAAATATTGAGACCGATGTCGATGAACCTACGCTAAAGGAAATCGCAAAAATCACCAAGGGAACCTTCTTCCGGGCAACCGACACAGAAGAGCTCGAAGCTATTTACGCACAAATTGATGAACTGGAAAAAACAGAGATTAAATTAAAGAATTTCACTTTCTATGATGAGCTTTTTATTTGGCCCCTTTTGCTTGGCTTGTTTTTCCTGCTGCTTGAATACCTGTTGGCCAGCACGAGTTTAAAAACCCTTCCGTAGTACTGTAATACCATGACATTTGCATATCCCATAATATTTTTACTAGCTTTGGCGATGATCCCGCTGATGCTGTTATGGGCATTTCGTTTGGAACGTGGGAAACAGAAACAACTGAAAGCCTTTTTGGCCGCACCGTTGATTAAAGAGCTCACCTCGTCGGTGAGTCACCGAAGAAAGCAATTGAAAGTCGTGCTTTTTGCGCTGGGGATATCCCTAATAGTCATGGCCGTTGCCCGACCTCAATATGGTTACGTGTGGGAAGAAGTTAAAAGCAAGGGCATCGATGTCGTATTCGCAATCGACACTTCCAGGAGCATGCTCGCCCAAGACATAAAACCCAATCGTCTGTCACGAGCCAAGCTGGCGGTATTGGACTTTATTGAAAAAATGGGAACAGACCGGATCGGACTCGTCGCCTTCTCGGGCTCGGCATTTTTACAGTGTCCTTTGACCCTCGACTACAACGCCTTTCGCCAATCCCTGGAAATCCTCGAGCCGGGTGTCATCCCTGTTCCAGGCACAGACATCGCTTCGGCTATCACCATGGCGGAGAGTGCGTTTAATAAGGAAAATAATTTTAAAATCCTCATTCTTATTACCGATGGAGAGGACCTGGAAACCAACGGAATCGATGTGGCAGCGAGCGCTGCCAGTAGAGGTGTTCGCGTTTTTACCCTGGGGGTAGGAAGCAAGGAGGGTGAGATCATCCCGATAACAGACAAGCAGGGACAACCCGACTATGTGCGCGACGAAAACGGGAACGTGGTTCGGACACGCCTGGATGAGGACACCTTGAGAAAAATTTCTGCCGCATCGAAAGGATTCTACAGTCCACTTGGGCCTTTGGGTGAAGGACTGGAAACGGTCTACAGTCTTGGTCTTGAAGAGATCCCGCGCCAGGAGTTGAATTCCAGAATGAACAAACAGGCAATTGAACGTTACCAATGGGTGCTGGCTGCCGGGATCGTTTTGCTGATGCTGGAATGGCTCATCGGCACCCGAAGGTCCGTGGCGAAGATCGCCAGGCAAGCGGCCATTGGATTAGTCATTTTCGGATTCTTGGGATTGCCCAATCAAAGTGTGGAGGCCTCACCTTACAAAGCGCAAAAACACCTGAAAAAAGGCGAGTTTGTCGAAGCAGAACACCTTTACAGACTAGCGATAGAAGAAGAGCCAGAAGACATGCGTCTGGTTTACAATCTGGGGATCAGCTTGTACCGGCAAGGTAAGTACGCAGACTCGGTTAGCATCTTTACGCTGGCACAAGCCAGCCAGGACCCTGACCTGCAAGCCGACATTCTTTATAACATGGGCAATGCCACTTTTAGAATAGGTGAAAGCAAAATCTCTGATAAGCAGCCCGAAACCCGTAAGGACTGGGCCAAAGCCTTGGAATACTACCAAGGGAGCCTGGTCATTCGACCGGAAGATCCGGAGACATTGGCCAATTTGAAGTTCCTTAAATACCGGATAGAGAATCTGGTCATGTACGACCTGACACTCGACTCAAACTTCCCCGAGGTGGTGGAGCTCAAAGGTGCCGGCAATTATGACCAAGGTATCAAGCGCCCCATTTCTGTAACGCTCATGGATACCGAACACTATCGTTTCGAAACCTGGGAAGGCGATGGTGTTGAACCACTCGACAAAACCAAGTCCAGGGTACTCATCGACACCCATAAAACAGTCACCGCTCAATTGGTCGAACTGGTCAAACTGCAAGTCATCGTTTTGCCAGGCGAAGCCGGCACATCCGATTCATCGGGAACCTACGATAAAGGTCAGGAAGTTGATTTAAAATTTGAATCATCCTTCGGTTGGCGATTCGTCCAATGGGAAGGGCCCAATATCCAGGACCCGACTGCGCCGGAAACAAAAATTAAGCTGGATAAAGATACTTCAGTTATTGTCATTTGCGAAGAGGCGAAGGAACTCGTTTTCGATTTGGATGAAGCCGAATAAGTTATCCGATATAATTGTAAGAATAAATCGAGGGATACTTTTCCTCGGTCTTTCCAGTTTGTTTGCTGGCATCATTTTCGCTCAAGAATCACCTCTGATATCGGAGGCAATTCCTGCAGAGGCCATTCAGCAAGGTCGCAATCGAGGCGTCGAAACCTGGGAAGGTACCCTGTTTGGCCAGGATTCCTACAAACCCGGTTCGTATGCCCAGATCGAGGTCGTGCCTAATCCCGGATTTGAGTTCGAGAAATGGGCGGGTGAAACGGTGGCCGATCTCAAAGCTCCGAAAACATTCGTAACCATGAATGAGCACACGAAGGTAAAACCCTTCTATAAACGCATTTGGAATGTAATTGGCGCACCCGACAAAAAAGAGGCCGGTGAAGTTAAGGGTTCAGGAAATTTTCCTGATGGGAGCGAAGTCAAGCTTTCGGTAACCCCGAATGAAGGATTCAAGTTTCTTGGCTGGAACGGCAAAGGAGTTGATGAAGAGAAGAAGGAAGAACTCGAAATCACCATAACCGTAGACGGCGACCACGATATCGTTGCTACCTTCGAACAAGACGGAGATGGAGATGGCGGCGGTGGTGGAGGTGGCGGCGACTCCAACGAAAACCAGGACGAAAGTGAAGACCAGGAACAGAACGAGGAGCCACAAGACCCTCAGGATCAGAACCAGGACGAGTCCGAACAGAATGAAGACGAAGGAGAACAGCCCGAGCAACCAGAAGATCAAGGCGGTGAAGAAGAACAGCCACAGGAACCCGAACCTGAAGAAGGCGAAAATCAAGGCGAGCAGGAGGAACAGGGAGATCAAGGAGAAGAAGAAGAAGAAGCACCTGCCGGTGAAGGGCCCAAAGGCGGTCAGCCCATTCCTATGCAAATGACCCCTGAGGAGGCAGTCCGTCTGCTTGAAGCCATGGAAGATGGAGAAAAGAAACTTCCGCTATTTATTGTTCAACCACCCAACAAGAAAGATTCGAAAAAGGATTGGTAATGAGCCTGAATTGATTTTGTATTTGAACCCTTTTTTGACAGCACGATTACACATGAACGGTCTACACATCATCCGAATAGCCCAGAAGCCCAGCTTGCTTCTGCTAGCAGCGCTTTGCTTGTTTGGATCGATTCTCCAGGCTCAGGTTCAAGCAATTGCCATCCTTGAGCCAAATCCGGTTCCACTCGGCCAAAGTGCTCAATTGAATATCATTATCGAAGGTAGCCAGAAGGCGGAGCCGCCTGAGGTTCGTAACAACCAAAACCTCGAATTCGCCTATCGAGGGCCCAATACTCAGGTATCTTGGGTCAATGGGAAAATGGCGGCCACCATCACCCACGTCTACCAAGTTCGTCCATTGCGTCTGGGAAGATCTGTGATCGGACCTTTCGTTCTTTTCGTGGATGGAAAAAATTATAAGACCAATGAAATTAAGGTCGATGTGGTTGAGCAGGCAGAAGCCGCACTCGATCTTTCAAAGATCGCCTACCTCGAATTCGATCTACCCGGAAGAAATGTTTATGTGGGTGAAACGATTTCTTCGGAACTCCGCATGGTGCTTCTCAGCAACGCTACATTTCCAACTAAAGGACTGCCACAGATTGAGGGAGATGCATTCAGTATAACCCCAATTGACAATCAGCCACAAACCACACGCGTTGTCAGCGACGGCAATTATTATGACGTTTACCTCTGGAAAATCGGTATCACTCCGGTCAAATCAGGCGTACAAAATCTTCAGTTTAAGGCAAATCATGTGCTGAGAATTCCAGAGGGGCGTAACAACAATCGGCGCGACTCATTCAGCATATTAAGGAACGACCCGTTTTTCGACAGTATGTTCGGTCGCTACCGCGACACAGAAATATTGGCCATGAGTCCGCCTGCCGAAATAAGAATCGATGCGCTTCCCCAGGATAACAAACCCGAAAGCTTCAATGGAGCCATCGGCACTTTCAATATCGCCGCCACAACCGACTCAACCAATTTGTCGGAAGGCGATCCCATCACGCTAAAAATCGCAATCAAGGGTGAAGGGAATTTCTCACAAATGATTCCTCCGGAATTTCCGGCAAATGATTCTTTCAAAACCTACCCGCCTCGAGTGGTTGATGAGCAGTTGGACGCCCAAGGTTATACGGGGAGCAAACAGTTTGAGTACGTTGTCATTCCTCTTTCTTCGGAAATTTCCGCTGTCCCGCCCATTGCCTTCTCCTATTTCAATCCGAGAACAAAAACGTACGCAGAAATGAATACGCCTCCGATTCCAATAACCATTAAAGCGAGAAGCGCACCCCAGCCAGGGACAAACGATCCGCAATTCAATGCGACCCAACTTACGTTTCGTTCTCATACCAACAATTCAGGAGACTTGCTTCTTCCGATCAAGGTCTCACTGGGAAGTACCATGACACCGCCAACGCTGTCCAAAATGCAAAATACTTTAGCTGCATCTGTCATCGCACCTTTGGGAATACTGGGTCTGGCTTATATTATTCGTCGTTCCCGACACTCGTCACAGAACGACAAAGAACGTATTCGTTTGAGAGAACTGGATCAAAAGACCGCCATGCACCGGAAAGAGATGGTGAAAGCGAGATCCAGTAATGATGAAGCTGCTTTTTACCAGGCCGCCTGTCGTGTGCTGCAGGTTGCTCTGGCGAGGCAACTTGGTTGCAATCCCGAAGCCATTACGGGTAAAGAAATAACAGCGCTGTGGGTTCCTTCGTTGGGGGATGATCAGATCAAAAACTCCATCGAAATATTTTTTCAAAAGGTAGATGCGCTTCGCTATTCGGGAGGAGCCAATTCAGCGGGCGCATTGGAAAAAGAAGAGTTGGAGCTCGAATCCATTCTTAGACAACTCGGCAAAAAGAAATGATAGTACGCGTTTGCTTAGTCATTTCCATCATTCTACTGGGCCAACGCCTCAGCGCTCAAGAGCCCGAGCTTGAACGCCTTTTTATCCAGGGAAATGAAGCCTATGCGAATGGGCAGTTCCTGGATGCAGTTGAGGCCTACCAAAGTGCAATTGCTTCAACCGGGAAATCCAGCCCCACCCTGCTCTTCAACCTCGGTAATGCTTACTACCAGTTACGAGATTTCCCCTCGGCGCTTTTGGCCTACGAAAGAGCCCTTACTCTCGAACCGGGGAATCCGGACATCCTGGCCAACCTCCAGAAGATTATCGAACAATCCGACCTGGAACGCCCCGACTATTCAATCGCCCAGGAATTCGCCTACACACTCCCGGTTAATACCTGGCTGATGCTGCTTATCATAGGATCGGCAACCACCGTCCTTGCCGGAATTCTTGCCTGGTATGCGCCAAGACTTTCGCCCATCCCCAGCCTGGCACTTTACCTCTCCATTCCACTTATGCTTCTGGCCATTTCGGGCCTCTTCACCTGGAAAAAAGATTTTCATCGCGGCCTCATTCTCATTCCCCAAACCGAGCTTCGTGTGGCCCCGACCGAATCGGCCAATGCCCTAAGCAATCTTTCCAACGGCACCTGGGTTGAAGTTCTGGAAACGCACCACCCCTACCACTACATCCGCACGCCTGATAAACAAGAGGGTTGGGTAAAGGATGTCACCGTTGGCAAGGTCTGGCCAACGAATTAGATTTTAAGGCACACCAGGCCTGCCGATCATCCGAGGGTCTCGCATTTTAAGGATTTTAATTATCGATCCACTTGCTAAGGTTGCACCTGTGTTTTCCAATCGAGATCGTTTTGATTCCCTCAAGGGAACTACTCGCAAAAAGTCTTTTTTAGAAAGATCTCTATACGCGTCAGCCGTCCTGATTATTTTGAGTATAGTAATTATTAAATCCACCGGGCATTTAAGTATCGGTCGAGTGATAAGCTCAGCCTTATCAAAATCGAATCAAGGAGTCATCCTCAACTTTTTCGACATGTCTGACGACCGTATCCTTGAAATGTTGGGAGAACCTCAAAACATAGTTCCGTACGAAAAAGAAGATCAAATATGGTATTGGGATTTCGACCCGCTGACTCTGGAAATTCTTTTACACCGAGGCAAGGTATCGAGAATCACTTATTCCACTTCAAAGGAGATCATTCGCGATCACATAGAAGAAAGAGCCCTGAAGGTTTATGGCGCTGAAGACGGTTGGATTCAAGGAAAGCGCGCCATTGAGGGAAAGCAGGAAATGGCTTATGAAAACCGGAAAAATAACCGGACCGTGATTAAAAGTGAGGATTCCGTCAGGGTCTACAACAAACTGTTCCCCTGAGTTCCGGTATGTGTCTTAAAAAGTAATTTTTCAAAATCTTAACGATTCGTCGAGATGACCTTGATGTGCACCAACTAGCCTGCAACCTTCCATTTATGTTAGAACACTCTTCTCTTAAAGCTCTACTTGAGAAACAAGCGAAACAACACCATGTGGGTACAGTCCTTGGACTACTCGGCTGGGACGAACAGGTAAATCTACCTCCTGCCAGCTCGGATCAACGGGCACAGGAAATGGCCGTGCTTAGCGAGATTCGTCACCAACTGGGTTCAGACTCAGGAATTGGGACCTTGCTTCAGAACCTGGAAAATGACTGGGGGAAGCTCAATGACCAGGAGCAGTGCGTTGTTAAAAACAGCCGAAAAGACTTCGACCGTGCCACGCGCCTGCCTGCGGATTATGTGACCGAAAAAGCTGTCCTGGATTCTCAAGCTTATCATGCCTGGGTAGCAGCAAGAGAGAGAAACGATTTTGCTGCGTTTGCTCCCTTTCTTAAACGACAGGTGGAAATGAGCATCCGGGGTGCCGAGCTTATGGGGGAAAGTGACAATCCCTACGATTATCAGATCGATCTATTCGATCCCGGAATGACCGCGGAAATCATCGAAGGTTTATTTAAATCCTTGAAAGAAGAGCTCGTTCCTTTAGCTCGGTCCATTCTTGATTCGCCCATTAAAGCAAAGACGGAGCAACTGAGGGGCTTCCCGGTTGACAAGCAAAAGGCATTCTTGACCGACGTCACCGAAACCCTGGGTTTCAATTATAAACGTGGCCGCATCGATGTAGCGGTTCACCCGTTCTGTTCGGGCAATGCCTGCGACACCCGCTTGACCACACGCTTCGATGAAGATGTCCCCTTGGACTCGCTGTTCAGTTCCATTCACGAGACGGGACACGGTCTCTATGAGCAAGGCTTACCGATTGACCAACTCCACAACGCGCTTGGACAAGCAGTCGGCATGGGTATCCATGAATCGCAAAGCAGGCTCTGGGAAAATCAAGTCTCCCGCAGCCGTGAATTCTGGCAGTTTTTCGAACCGAGATACAGGGCGGCATTCCCGGAACAATTAGCCGGGCTATCTTCCGACGACCTCTACCTCGCAGTCAACTCGGTCACCCTCTGCCCCATTCGGGTCGACTCCGACGAGGTGACTTACAACTTGCACATTATTTTACGCTTTGAACTCGAAAAGAAACTCATTGGCGGCGAACTATCCGTCGATGATCTTCCCGCGGAATGGAATCGTTTAAGTAAGGAAATCATCGGACTCACCCCACCCTCCGACAAGGAAGGCGTCCTCCAGGACGTCCACTGGTCAGGTGGCATGTTTGGCTACTTCCCCAGCTACTGCCTCGGCAACATGATCGCCGCACAACTCTGGTACAAAGTACTTGAGGAAATTCCAGATCTGTTGCCGGACTTCTCTCAAGGAAAGTTTGACCGTCTTCTCACTTGGCTCCGCAATGGTATTCACCAACACGGCAAACTATATGACACGCAAGACCTCGTTACCCGAGTGACCGGCGAACCCATAAATCCCAAGTATCTCATCCGGTATTTGAAAGATCGATACCTGCCGCTGTATGAAAGTTGAAACGGTTTCAGTGTTCAGGTGTCTGTGTCCTCTGCCAACACGATTACCAATGAAATTCAACAGTCTCAAAACTGTGGCCAGGTGGTAGCGGTGGTCTGCCTGCCCTGCGGAGCTTTATCCGGAGCATGGGTGAGACCATCGATTGTCCTTTTTTATAGACAACACCTAACACATTCTCATACCAGACACATGCCTGTTACATAGAAATCATCCTCTGTTTCCACTTAAAGAGACGACCACTTCATCCATGAACAATACATCAGACGCACAGTTCGAAGCCTCTATTGAAAAATACTATAGAGAAACCTACAACTTCCGCTATCAGTTGGACAACAGAACTGAGGAGGAGCTAGTTCGGGATGACTATGTGCTCGATCAACATACGCGCGGAAAACGGATGAAAGTTGTATTAAGAAAAGCCAGTAAGAAACTGAAACTCCCAGAGCTGGCCCCGGATTCTCCTCAGTATCCCAATTGGGCAAGATACTATGAAGACCTGCTCGCGATTATAATGAACGACATGAAAATCGAGGCTTACCAGAAAAACAAATTGAACATCGAGGAGACGAAAAAGGCTATCGCGGAAAAGGAAGAAAACCTGAGAGCACTTAAACACGTTGGGGCCGAGCCCGAGGGAGACCAGGACTGAAGACCGCGGAGTTGGGTGAAACTCATTCTCCATTTCCAAATGGCCATCGCTCGTTCAATGAAAGGCGGGCCACATCTCTGCCAATCATCGAGCGCCCGAACCGTATTCGAGATTCCAGTAGGGACCGTTTTGTCTCTCTTCGTTCAAGTGATGAGGTAAGCTCTTGGTCAAAATGAACATTTCCTGAAAGTCCCAGAGGAATTGACTACTTCTATATTTTTCTGTTTGAAGTGGTTTCGAGATTGAAGTTGAGAATCTGCTTCCGCTCAAAAATCCTTGAATCTTAATATTAATGCCCGAGATTTTCTCTTTTTACCCTAACATCCCCCCAGTGATCTTTTCCTTTCTGCCTTCTCTTGGGAATCGTAGCTTCCTGGCGGCCGCGGTGATGATTACAGGCCTGTCTGTGTCTGCACAGGGTGCGGCCAATCGTACTCCAGTTCGCGAATCGGATCATTGGTCCTTTCAGCCGCTTTCGCAGGTGGCTCCTCCTGTGATGAAAGACAAGGCCTGGGTTCGAACCGATGTGGACCGTTTTATTTTAGCCGCACAAGAGGTTCGTGGAGTTACGCCAAATAATGAGGCCGAACGGGCTGTGTTGATTCGTCGACTTACTTTCGATCTAACCGGCCTGCCGCCAACACCTGAGGAACTCGCCAGTTTCCTGGGAGACTCTGCACCTGACGCCTACGAGCGCCTTGTCGATCGACTGCTATCCAGCCCACACTATGGCGAGCAATGGGGGAGGCATTGGCTCGATGTCGCCCGGTACGCTGACAGTAACGGATATCGCTACGATGACGACCAGCCCGAGGCCTACCACTATCGCGACTTTGTCATCCGCGCGTTTAACGACGATATGCCTTACGACCAGTTTGTGCGTTGGCAGTTTGAGATTGCCCCGAAAAATGGAGACCCGTTGTGCTTAGGTTATAATTTAGATTCATTTGATTCGTTGATGTCAAAT
>JAQBYJ010000069.1 GCA_027622555.1 Verrucomicrobiota bacterium | reverse complement strand
GGCTGCCACCTGTAGTGGAGACCTTTGACGATAAATCAACGACTTACGTACAAATCAGCCCCCAATCGGCCAAGTCGGGCTAGAATAAGTCCAAAATAAATGAAGCCTGCTTCGAGGCGCTGTGCAGGGGTTACTTCGAAGAAGCGTTGCTCGTGATCGGTTCGTTTTCGAAACAAGGTAAATAAGCGTGGAAGCGAAAATACAATAATCAGGAAAATAATAAAGGACGGTCTATAGACCGCAAATGCTCCGGCTATTACTATTCCAATTATCCATAACCAGGGCGATAGAGCCGTAACCATTCTTCCTCCATCCAGAAAACCGGTCGGCATGAGATTAAACAGGTTAAGAAAATATCCGGTATATGCGAGTGCCGCAAAAAAGGGTTCTCCTGTTAGAATATAAATGCCATGGCAAGTCAGCGCTCCCAGGCCGCCGGCTATGGGCCCGCCAGCAGCGATCCAGAATTCGATCCACGCGTGTTTGGGCGCTTCTTTGAGCGCAATGAGTGCACCCATAAAAGGGATAAATACCGGCCACCCTACATTAAGTTTGTAAATCTTGGCGGCAATCAAATGGCCAGACTCATGAACAAGAATCAGCAACACAAATCCCAAAGCAAACTTCCAGCCCCAAAACATTGAATAAGCCCAGATGGATAGGATCATTGTTCCGCCCGTCTTAAATAATATGGGAAAGAATTTAAGTATGGGGATAAGTAAGAACTTTAGCTTTCCTCCAAATTTAAGAACTAAAATTACCCCAACTGCTATTGGACCAAGGTACTTTTTCAATTTACCCCAAAGGTTTTCTTCGTGCTCGGGTTTAATTTTGGATTCCATAGCTGTTATTTTTTAATTGCTTAGACTAAGGGGACTGCGGTGTTCGATCATTTTATTTAGAAGACCCTCGACCGAATTGGTTTTCTGGACTTTGGACAACGATCCTTATGGTGTGGCATCTGCGGATTTCTCAGGCAATTTTCACCTTCCAGGGAAAAGGGAAGGAGGACGCTGAAATATCAGGCACGCCGCATTGTTTATTGAGCCCTTATCCTGGGGGCAATTTTGGGGGATTATTTTAGAAAAATTAACTGCATTTTCCGTCTGTTTCTATACTTCAATTTTCATTGGAAATTTAACGTTACTTCTCCTTTTTGGTGAAATTGAGGTGAATTTCTACCTAGAAATTTGGTGTGAAAATCTGAGTTGATTAGCTCCTTTTTACTATTTTTGCGCCATAATCCCCCTGATGCCGCAGGGGAAATTCTTAACCTCTTATGGGGAAATACGGTTTTGGTAGATATTTTGAAAAGTTTAGTTTCATATTTTTCAATCTTATCAAATAAAAATGAAAAATCTCATTCCTATCATCTCGTTCGCGGTTGTACTTTCTTCCTCAACCGCTTTTTCTCAGCTATTGTTAACGGCTGTTTTTGATGGCCCGATCGATGATCCTCTCCATGCCAATGTTCCCCCTCGTGGACTTCCCCGAGGTGTTGAACTTTACGCGACTGCGGATATTGCCGATTTAAGTATTTTTGGCTTGGGATCTGCCAGCGAAAATAATGATCCGCGAATCGGCGGAGTACAGGAATTCACTTTGTCCGGCTCAGCGTCCGCAGGAGATTTTATTTATGTCTCTTATCATGTGCCTGAGTTCACCACATTTTTTGGATTTGCTCCTGACTTTACCGATAATTTTTTGAGAAGTTTGAATGGCAACGATGCTATGGAGCTTTTTATGAATGGAGCAGTTATTGACGTTTTCGGAGAACCACTTGTGGACGGAGTGGGGGAACCCTGGCGCTATACAGATTCATGGGCTTACCGGAAGAGTGGAACGGGTCCCGATGGAACTACATTTAAAATCAATAACTGGATTATTCCTGGAAGGAACGCATTAGATGACGAATTAACGAATGCCACAGCCCAGAATCCAATCCCGGTTGGTACCTACTCCGTAATGGCCGTGCCAGAGCCGAAGACTTATGCCTTTTTCTTCACGGCATTTGCAGTTGGATTAATTGTATGGCGTCACCGTGCCCGGTCGTAGGCCCAAACAAGGACTTAACCATTATTCAAATTTTAAGCTGATTAATCCCTAGTAGGTATGCACTTCAAATTAAAAAATGTAGATAGGACGAGTTTTGAATCTCTTTTTGAAGTACTTGTTACTGTGGAGCGTTTTTCAAGGTCGATATTTTCTATCTTTTTTTGTGGAATTTCACTCTATCATCCTTTGATGAGATTATCGTAGAAATTATTTTAAACATACTGTGTCCTCAGCAGTCTTTGTATATTATCAACACCCTATCGGTTATGAAAAAGTTATTATCTTGGATACTTCTGATGGCAGCTATTATCCCATTTCCCTTGTTCAGTCAGGAGAATGCTCAGGTGGACGAAAGCTTAAAATCACTTATGGTTCTTTTCCAAAATTATAAGGATGAATCTCGTGCTGAGATAGAGAAGCTCAAGCAGGCGAACGAAGAGCTGTCTCGGGAAAATTATAAGTTATTCCTTGAGACGGAACGAGCCAACGAGAGAGTTGCAGCTCTGGAAAAAGAAATACTTACTCACGTAAGTAATCGCACAGAGGACACGGTGAAAAAGTTTGAAATGCTGGCTTTGGCACGACCTGCTGACTTGTTCCCGGATACGACTTCGGAACCAGAGTCTCAACCACCAACAAAGCCCGCGAAACCAAGTACAAAAAAAGTCGCCCAAACTGTTGAGAAAACTCCTCTTTGGAGTAGTAAAGAACCCATTCCAGATCCTCTTACAGATGGAACGATATTGTTGGTGAATATTAATACGGCTAGCGAAAAAGAGCTGAGGTTGGTTCCTGGAGTTGGTGGAAATCTCGCTGCTGATATTGTGGCGAATAGACCGTATAATTCAATTTGGGATCTTATGCGATTGGAGGGTATTGGGAAAAAAAGAATAGAGACTCTAGGTCAATACATGACTGTTAAATAGTTTTCTCAATCATTCCGGCCATTGATTGTGAAAGATTTTGCAGGTCAATTAAGACAATGCTAAACGTGAAAATAATTGAATCGCAACCGGGTTCCTTCCTCGAAGCTTGGAGGGTGTTGACTTTTGCGATTCATCGAGTCTCGAAGCCCGAAGGGTTGCTTTGTTATGATGCTTCGTAGCTTGGCTGCGGAGTGGCAAAGCAAGGGAGAAGATTTCACTAACCATGGAGTTTTCACGAGTGGAGTGATCTATGCTAATCGTTATAAAAACTAAGATCGTCTATCCAAAGCTCATAATCATCGAGGGTATCAATTGAAAAGTGAATAGCTTTGATGCCTGATGGGTCGAGAAGGCCTTTAAAATCGAACCCGGGCAATAAAAAGTTCTGGAATGGGATTTTTATGAATTGCCAGTTACCGGTGGATTTAAACGAGAACTCTGGGTCGTCCGCGCAGTTTTTAATACAGATACCGCCGTTATCCAGGGAGGTGGTTTCTTGAGTGCCGATCCTCAATGTGAGTTCTTTGGGCCCCAAAGCTTTTATCCAGAACGCTATGCCTTGGTAGATAGATGCGTCGTAATATCCGAAAGGTCGCGGATCTACCCGGTTAACAAGATAGGCACTTAGGCCGGCACCGTTGTACTTCCAACCTCCACCTTTAACATAGAGCACTTGGTCACCTTTCCCGGGAGCGTCCGCAAGTTTTTGGATGGTCAGTAGTTGAACGCCATCCGATTCATCGTCAAATTGAGACCAGCTCCAATGGCGGCCATCGACTCTTAACCCGTTCAAGTCGCCGTCTTCAAGATCGTCAATCATCGGTTGATCACCGGACGCAACAACAGGAAAAGCTTTAGAATTTGCATAGGTATCGTAAACCGCATCGGGAGCTGTTTCCTGAATGGACTTAGGTCTTTTTGAGCAGCTTTGGGAAAGAACCAGGAAGCCGATTACTAAGAATCTTGCTTTGTTTAATAAGCGAAAAACTTTCAAGACTCTCATTCCTCTATATCCAGACTTGGGTCCCACATTGGCTGCCAAAACTCGATTCGATTTCCTGCCGGATCAATGAACCAACCAAAACGACCATAGTCGTAGCTCTCGGTTTTGGGCAACACTTCGGCACCTCCTTCGGCAACCTGTTTAAGAGCGCCATCAAGATCGTCCACCATGATGTTGATCGTGAAGTTTTGAATGGGGTTTCCAAAGTATTCACTGTCCTTGGAAAACGGGGACCAAATCGTAAATTCTCCCTTAGGAACGGAAACAGGGGAAAATGGAACGTAATCATCGTCGCCTTCAGGAAAATGCAACCATTTGCGGTACCACTCGGTCAATGCGCTTGGCTCTTCCGCTTTGAAAAAGATTCCACCTATGCCGAGTGCCTTAGCCATTTTTACTTTAACGGGATATCAGATTTATCTTTGTTTGCCTGATAAATATCGGACATTTCAGAGTAGACCGTTTTCAGGCTTTCAATTCGTGCATTGAAATGGGTTTGTTCTTCTTCGTCAAACTCTACGATGAGGTTGGGGATGCGGTAGGAGCTCCAATAACTGTTTTGCCTCGCGTAACCGCCCGGGTCGTGGAGGAACACCTCTTTAAGAATCTTCAGGTCATGGCCGATGTTAAATGAATCGCGAGAATCCTCGTGACTGAACAGGTAGTAAAAATTGTCGTACCCGCCCCAAGTGATTGCTGAGAGACACAAGGTACAAGGCTCGTGGGTTGCGAAAAAAATACAGTCCTTAGGGGCCGGGCGTTCTTCCCGTGGCATTTTGTAGAGAAGCTCCATGGTATGAACTTCACCGTGGTAGAGCGGATTGGCCGTTTCGTTGTTGGTTCCGGCTAGTACCAGCGACAGATCGTTTTTCAATAGTATGGCCCCACCAAATATTTTGTTTCCCTGCTTTACTCCTTCCCTGGTTTTAGCGACCAGTTCGTTTTCCATTACGGTTAAGAGGCGGTCCACGATTTGTTGATTGGAGAACATATGGTTGCTGAAGTTTTAGTGCAGAAATCAGAATGAGAAAGAAAAAAGACGGCAGGATGAAGATCAAGAAATTGCTTCCAGCAGCTTCTCCTTCAAGTCGGTAAAGCGCCGGGCAGGATCGGCATTGTTGACTGCCATAAAGTAGGCGACAGGATCGCCCACTATGAATATCTTTTTCTTTCCGCGGGTGAGGGCGGTATAGAGCAGGTTTCTATGAAGCATCATGAAGTGTGCTTTTACCAAGGGAATAATGACGATGGGGTATTCCGATCCTTGGGATTTGTGTACACTGATGGCGTAAGCGAGGCTGACATCCAGCAAATCAGAGCGGGTCATTTCAACCTGTTCCGAATCAAACTGGATTTGGACCGTACTATTTTCATAGTCTATACTTTCAATGGTTCCAATGTCGCCGTTGTAAATGTTGAGGTCGTAGTTATTCCTATTCTGGATTATTTTGTCGCCGATACAAAATGTATAAGCGCCAAACGAAAATCCGTTTTTGTGAGTATTGAGTGATTTTTGAAGCACCGAATTTATATTGCTGATACCGACTGTGCCTCGGTGCATAGGTGCCAGTACTTGGGTATCCCTAAGCGGATCTTTTCGCAGTTTTTTCGGAATAAATTCTTTGCAAAGGTATTCGATGACGCGAAGGCAATCTTCTGCATCGGGTGCCTTTATAAACTGAAGATCATATTGAGCTCCAAGTTCTCCTGTGCTCTCAAGTAGGTACGGAGTCCCCTTGGTACCATTGAGTACATTATAGGCGGTGGTGATAATGGAGCTCTCTTCATTTTGTCTGAAAATCTTCTGTAGCCGGGTTACCGGTACGGCTTGAGATTCGATGAGATCTTTGAGCACATTCCCAGCGCCAACCGACGGCAGCTGGTTTACGTCGCCAACAAATACTATGTGGGCACTTTGCGGAATCGCTCTAAGCAATGATGATGCCAGACGCACATCGAGCATACTGGATTCATCCACAATGACGAAGCCTCCTTTAAGCGGGTTGGATTCGTTGTGCGCGAAATGAGCCTTTTGAGGATCCCATTTGAGAAGCCGATGTATGGTTTGTGCCAATCCTCCGGTAGCTTCGCTCATACGTTGTGCTGCCCGACCGGTTGGGGCGGCAAGAATTACATTCACTTTCTTTGCCGCAACAATCTGAACAAGCGCACGTAAAATGGTAGTCTTGCCGGTTCCGGGTCCGCCCGTGATAATGGATGTTTTCTGAGTGAGCGCTGTTCGGATGGCTACTATTTGTTCGTCTGCGAATCCGAAGCTGGCTTTTTTCTGAGCCCACTCAATAGCCAGGTCGACCTTTATGGCAGGTAAGCCGGAGTTTGTCTTTAGAGAGCGACTTATAACCTCTGCGATTGAAGTTTCTGCCCGGTGCAAATGGGGTAATTGAATCCGATGTGCATCGTCCACTGAGATGACCTCCTTGGAGTCAATCAGCTCGGCAACTCTGGCTTCGATATTTACTTCGTCTGTTTCAAGAAGCTTGGTTGCGTGTTCAACCCACAGCCGCATCGGCACGCAGGTGTGACCTTCTGATTCCAATTCTTGCAGGCTAAAGAGCAACCCTGCATCCAGGCGCTTTGGACTGTCATTTCCAAAACCGAGGTTGAGGGCGATTTGGTCTGCAGTTTTAAAACCGATTCCGTCAATTTCTCGAGCAACGCGGTAAGGTTCGTTTTCCAGAATCGTTTTGGCTTCGTTACCGTATTGCTTAACCAATCGAACACATCTAGCCGACGTTACACCGTACGTTTGGAGAAAGAGCATGACCTCGCGAATGGCATTTTGTTCTTCCCAAGCCGCCTTGATCGATTTTGCCCTTCCAGCTCCAATACCGGGGATTTCCCGCAAGCGGGCACTGTCATGTGAAATGATTTTGAGTGTTTCGGCTTCAAAGTGGTCGACGATTTTGTTGGCAAAGTGTTTTCCAATGCCGGGAATCAATCCGCTTCCCAGATACTTACGAATACCGTGAACAGAGGAGGGAAGCGTAGACTTCACTTGAGTGACCTTGAATTGTGTCCCGAACTTTGGATTCACAATCCATTCGCCAGTGACTTCCAGCGTTTCCCCACATTGGACGCCGGGCATAGTACCGGTTACTGTGATCGTAGCTTTCTTATCTTCCGGACGTAAGTCGCCGATAAGGAAATGGTTTTCCTCGTTGGAAAACATAATCCTTTCCAGGACTCCGCGGATGACTTCAGGCATAGAGAAAAATGCTGAAGGCTGGAGGTGAAAGGCGGAAGAAAAAAAAGAAACGGTTTCCGAAATACTTAGAGTAGTTCTGAATCTCAATTATTTGAGTTCTTCCGATCGTTTTCTTTGTTACAGCTTTGGAAACTCCCGTTGGTAATTTTGGAGATCAGGTGATTTTCCTTTTTCACGCTTTTGATTCGATCCTTAAACAGCAGCTACCGACTGAAGCTCGGGCTTGAGAACACCGATTACCGGAATATTCCTGTAACGACCGGCGAAATCGAGTCCGTAGCCTACCACAAATTTATCTGGAATGGTAAACCCTACAAAGTCTGCGTGGTAATTTACGCTGCGTGTGACTTGCTTTTCCAAAAGCATGCAGGATCGAATGCTGGCTGGATTGAGCGCTGAAAGTATGTCTACCACCTTCGAAATTGTTTTTCCAGTATCCAGAATATCGTCGATGATCAATACGTGCCTGCCCGCTACATCCAGCTTGATGTTGTCTAACACTTGAGGAGCTACCTCAGGAGTCATCGAGTTGCGGTAACTGCTGACCCTGATGCAATCCAGTCGGACAGGGCTGGTGATTGTGCGGAGAAGATCAGCGGTAAAGATGATCGCGCCATTGATGATGGATATTACTGAAATCTCCTCATCACCATAAAGATCAGAAATCTCTTTTCCCATTTCACGGGTGCGTTGGCGTATCGCTTCTTCAGTTATCAGGATGTCGTCTAGTTCTTTGTACATGATTGAAAACGGTTTTTGTGACAACTTTCCACAAGTAGGACAATGCCTCACTTTAAATTGTGAATAAGTTTTAGCTTTCAACTGGATTACGATCTCCTAGGGTGAAATCACTGATCCCATAAAATGATATCCATAGAGGTTAGGAGTCTTTCAAAATCCTTCGGTGATACTGTCGCCTTGGACGCTATAGATCTAAAAATTGAACCCGGTGAGTTGTTCTTTTTGTTGGGTCCAAGCGGTTGTGGAAAGACCACGCTGCTTCGTGCCCTGGCGGGGTTTAATACGCCCGAAATTGGAGACATTTTTTTTGGCGCGGAAAAAGTAAATGACCTGCCACCGCATAAGCGAAACACCGGGATGGTTTTCCAAAGTTATGCGCTGTGGCCGCACATGACGGTGGCCGACAACGTGGCTTTCGGGTTAAAAGAGCAGAAACTCCCAAAGGCGGAAATTAAGGCGCGCACTCAAGAAGCCTTGGCTGCGGTTATGATGGCTGACTATGGAAATCGAAAACCCAATCAACTTTCTGGTGGGCAGCAGCAACGGATTGCCTTGGCACGGGCGCTCGTTGTAAGGCCGCGCTGCCTTTTGCTGGATGAACCGTTATCGAATCTGGATGCGAAGCTGCGCAACGAGATGCGGATTGAGATCCGGCGCGTCTGCAAAGAGTATGAGTTGACTACAGTGTATGTGACCCATGATCAGAAAGAAGCCCTTTCTATTGCTGATCGATTGGCTGTCCTCCGAAGAGGTAAAATTCTTCAGGTTGGTACCCCGCAAGCGGTCTATCGTCGTCCGCAAAGTCGATTTGTGGCCAACTTTATTGGGGAAGCAAACTTCATTAGTGGCACGGTAGTCGATACGGGTGGTGGCATGGCTGCTATCAAAACCGAGCTTGGAGTATTGAGCGGTACTCTGGCCCAATCAGCCGTGGATCTGGAGGCGGGAATGCAAGCCACCTGTGTGATTCGTCCTGAAAGCTTGAAGATTGAAACTTATCAGACCGAGGAAAATTGTATTCCAGGTAAGGTCGGTGATGCCACCTATTTTGGCGAAGTTGCACAGTATCAATTTGATTGCGGTGATGTGCCTTTGAAAGTGTTTGAATTGAATCCGCGGTTCATGTGGGGAGATAGGGGCCAGCAACTCTTCGTATGGGCTGACTCCGAGGATGTGGTTGTGCTGAAAGACTGAGTAAGAACTGAATTAAGATCTGTGACCAAAAATATAGTCATCATCTCCTTACTCACCCTTGTTGTTGGGTTACCTTTCCTGTTTCGCAACAAGGAGGAGGTGGCCGCACCTGGGACTGCATCGGTGATTATTGTGACCCCGCACAATGAATCCATCAGGCATGAGTTCGGACGAGGATTTCGGGAGTGGTACCGGGAAAAGACTGGGAAGGATGTGGTTGTCGATTGGCGTGTGCTTGGCGGAACCAGTGAAATAGCGAGGTATTTACAAGGGGAATACACGGCCGCCTTCAGGAGTCATTGGACCAATGATCTGGGCAACAAATGGAATACTGAAGTGCAGGTGAGTTTTGCCGATCTCAGTCAAGTATTCGACAACACTCCGAACGACGATACCGTAAAGGAACGAGCCAGGCGTGCATTTCTTGAATCAGAAATATCATGCGGAATTGATGTGTTCTTTGGTGGTGGAAACTATGACCATAATCGGCAGGCCCAAATTGGTAATACCGTCGCGAGTAAACTTTTTGAAACACATCCTGATTGGTTTGGAGAAGGCGGAATTCCTGAATTGTTATCGGGTGAACGGTACTGGGATCCCGAAGGCCGTTGGATGGGTTCCGTGCTTTCTTCCTATGGAATGATTTATAATTTGGATTCGCTGAATCGATTAGGAATCGATGAGCCACCGCAGCATTGGTGGGACCTGGAAGATCCCAGGCTTTTCGGTGAAGTGGCTGTTTGTGATCCCACCAAAAGTGGATCTATCACTCAGGCATTTGAGATGATAATTCAGCAGCAAATCCAGATTCGATTGGCTGAGTTTAAATCGGCCGGGCATTCTCCAGAAGAAGCAGAAGCACTTGCGGTTCGTGTTGGTTGGGAGTCGGGCCTTCGTTTAATTCGACGCATCTCCGGTAATGCTCAATACTTTACTGATTCTTCGATGAAACCCTCTATCGATGTATCTTTGGGGCAAGCGGCTGTAGGAATGACTATCGATTTCTACGGAAAATTTCAGGTTGAGTCTGTGGATTCCCGGGCAGCCTTACATCGCCTCGGGTTCGTAACGCCCAAGGGCGGGTCGACCATTTCAGCTGATCCCATTTCTTTGTTGAGAGGTGCACCCAATAAAGAACTTGGCGAAGCATTCCTGGAATTTGTTATGTCTTTGGAAGGGCAAAAATTGTGGAGCTTTAAAGCCAATCCTCAACAAGAAGGAGCTCCTCACCGGTTTTCCCTGCGGCGGACGGCGATTCGGCCGGATATCTATTCACCAGCCAACATGCCTTTAATGTCCGATCCGGATTATCAACCTTTCGAACGAGCTTCTGAATTCTCTTATCACGCTGAATGGACCAATCCTTTATTTAGTGAGATTCGATTCTTAATTCGGGTGATGTGTTTGGATTTACATCCTGAATTAAAAGAGGCTTGGGCTGCCTTGCTGGAAAACAAATTTCCTGCGGAAGCGACCAGGGTCTTCGATGACATGTCGCTCATCTCTTATGATGCTGTTTTCGAAAAATACGCTCCTACTATTGGATCAGGTAATCCGGAAGCTGAAGTAGTATTGGCCCGCGAATTGGGAACCCTGTTCAGGAATCAATATAAAGAAGTGCTGCGCCTTGCCCATAATTGAGTGCTCATTCCTGATCGCGTATTATCTTACAAGTTCTAAAAGTGCTTTTCTTAGCTCAGGCTTGAAGAACGCTGTGCCAGCTACGAATGTGTCAATTCCCGCTTCCATACAAAGTGGGAGAGTTGTTGAATCGACTCCTCCGTCTACCTCTATGCGAAATGTGAGAGATCGCTCTTTCCTCATTTCAGAAAGCACCTTCGTTTTTTGTAAAACTTTGTGCTGGAACGATTGACCACCAAAGCCTGGTTGTACGGTCATGGCTAGAACGAGATCCACCTTATCAATGAATGGTTCAACTTCTTCCACGGGAGTGCCGGGATTGAAGACTATTCCGTTTTGGCAACCAAGTTCGTGGATCGTGGCCAAGGTTTTGAGAATATCGTAATCAGGTTCTACATGGATACTAATCAGATTCGCTCCTGCTTTCGCAAACGCTTCTACGTAAAGCTGTGGATTATCCAGCATGAGATGCACATCGAAAAACAAGTCTGAAGTTCTACGAAGTGCGGCTACAATCTCAGGGCCAAAGGTGAGGTTCGGGACAAAGTGCCCGTCCATTATGTCGATGTGAGCCCACGAAAGTCCGGACTGTTTGATCGTAGCAACTCCATCAGCCAGGCGAGCATGGTCGCTGGCAAGTATCGAAGGTGCTAGAATCGGCGTATTCATTTTCCTACCAAACTTGAAGTACCTCGTTCTCTATGGCTTCAGCCAGTTTCTTACTCAGGAGAGGAATCGCGTTGGTCTCTGTCGAGGTCTGTCCTGAATCGAGAAAAATATCCAAAGTCACGGAGACCTCGCGATTTAAGAAATAGGGGCTCTCTTCAGTTAAATTTATTAGATCGCACGAAGCGGTTAGGGTTAGCGCATATTTGCGTGCGAGCGCGGTATCTTGGGAATTAGTGGCAATCGTTTGGCGCTCATACCCACTTAATGTGACGTTGAGTTTGGCTTCAGTGCCGGTGCTTTCTACCTGTACCTTACCGCTCTTGATAAATACTTCCCTAAGGTCGTGATTGACGACTTGGTTAATTTGAGGTGCCTGGCTTTCATTAATGACCGGGCTAATTTGAATCGATGAAAAAGGCACCATAGTTCCGTCTCCAGCTTGATAGGAGGCGCATCCATAAAACAGCCATTCGACGGCTAGAGCTGTCACGATTAGAAGTTTTTTCGCTAAGGACATAAATTTGAAATTAGTTTCTGATAGGAATTATCCCTGTTTCGTGATTGGAGTTTATCATATCAGTTTGAGAAAGACTCCTTCTTTTCTTCACCTTTTTGCAAACTTTCCTCGATACCTGCGATCATTTCTTTTCGGTTTAAGATTCATGAAGCCCGGTGCTTCAATTTCTATCACCCCTCCGGCTTTGAGAGGCAGAATCCATTCGACTCAGCCTAAATGTTGGCTTCCTCAACACAATGCTTCCAATACGGGTAGTCAGGCAGCACCAAATAAAATGAAACACAGTTGCTTACCTGAGCTTCTTAGGATCGGTCTCGGTCACTCCCTCGTCATTTGATGTTGGGACAAAAGAATCTTTTAAGATGATACCGGCTTTCTCAGCATACGCTTTAATCTTGGCATCGATTTGGGCGATCAACTTCTTCGCTCTTTCTGCCTCAGGAGAGTTGGGCGCGGTGGTAATTGCTTCGTTATAAAATACTTTGGACGCAACCGGGTCCTTCCGTTTTTTCCAATAAAAGTCTCCTTTTATCAACTGACTTTGTGCTTCGATTCCTAGCATTCTAGCCAGGCCATCTTCACCTTCCTTAACCTTTGGATGATCAGGAAATAGAATTAAGAAATCCTCAAAGTAATTTATCGCTTCTCTGGTAGCACCTTGATCGTATTCCGGACCGTCGACCAATCTGGAAAACGCTGACGCAAGCATCAGATAGGCGTCTCCGGCCAACATACTATCAGGATAATTGTTTATCAATCTGTCCAAGGAATCGAGAGCGTAGATGTCGTTTTTTAAGGCAATATGCAATTCTGCTGCTTTCATGAGTGCCATGGGAGCGTATTCGCTGAATGGGGCATTCGAAACCATGGTTTCATACATGACAATCGCACGGTCGTAGCCTTTAAATCCTGGAAGCAATCCCCAAAAATATTTGGCTCGTTTCCCGTCGTATAAATCCGTCGCAATACTAAATTGAAGGCGGACAACGGTGGTGTATTTCTCGTAATCCGGGTAACCCAGAATGATAGTTGTCAGTGCGTTAAAGCCTCTTCGAAAAGAATTGCGATCGTGTTCCACCAAGGCCGTTTGGTATAAGGATTCGGGCGCAAAAATAGATCCCGGGTAGCGGTCCCATACACGGCGGTACATCTTAATCGCCTTTTTGTGCTTTCCACGCTCATGTGCTTCTCGAGCAACATTCATCAATTTGCGAATATCCTCAAACTCTTCAGGATCACCGATGAAAGCCCTGGAGCGGTCACCTACCAGTTCCCATCCTGTAGTAGGGTTCCACACAATTTCGGCCTTCAAGGTGCCTTGTAAAAAGGTCAGCAATCCAACCAGATAAATCCATTTCAATTTCTGCATAATCAATGCCATTTTATAAGTGTTGAGCCCCAGGTTAATCCAGCTCCGAAAGCCACCAATAGCACATAATCACCCGACTTAATGCAACCTTTTTGCCAGGCTTCATCCAGGGCAATAGGTACTGAAGCGGCTGAGGTATTACCATAACGGTCTACATTCACAAAAAACTTTTCATTTGGGATTTTAATAGAGCGGGCCAGGGCATCGATGATTCGCAAGTTAGCTTGGTGCGGGATAATCAGGCTTATATCTTCAGGCTTAAGGTTATGCCTTTCGAGCATGATGATAGCAGACTGTTCCATCCATCGTACTGCAATTCTGAATATTTCCCGGCCATTCATCTTTATAAAATGCTGTCCTTGGGCCAATGACTCGGTACTGGTCGGGATCGCACTACCTCCACCTGGTAAACAAAGTAATTCTGGATTTGATCCATCGTTGCCACTGTAGCAATCGATTATCCCGTGACTGGTGTCCTCCGTTTTGCTCAGGACCACTGCTCCGGCTCCATCTCCAAATAAGACGCAAGTACCCCGATCGCTCCAATCAAGGAGGGGGGACATTTTTTCAGCACCGATAACCAAAGCATGTGCGTAAGAATTGCTCCGCATCATATTTGAAACCACTTCCAGTGCGTATAAAAACCCTGAGCAAGCTGCCGACAGGTCAAAACTGGTTACCATCCGTAGACCCAATCGATGTTGGATCAAAGATGCAGTTGAAGGAAAGTTCATATCCGGACTCAGGGTAGCTACAACAATCAGGTCGATTTGATGCGGCTCAATGTTTGCTGCTTCCATTGCAGCTCGGCCTGCTTTTGCACCCATCGTGGAAGTCACCTCTCCATCTGGTGCAAAGCATCTTTCACGAATACCTGTACGTGAGGCGATCCATTCATCCGATGTATCCACACGGGTAGATATTTCCTCGTTTGTGACGACTGTGGTTGGTGTATAGGAACCGGTTCCTGCTATGATTACCCCCGGGGCTGTACAAGACATAAGCTGCAAATTAGATAGATTCGGTCATTCTCTGTCTAGGTCTATTTTAGACCTCGGCAGTCTCATTTAATAGAGCGATGCTTTTAGTTACATCCTCCCGGATCAGGTGGTTCATATCCTTCCGAATAAACTCCGAAGCAATTGTCAGGGCACCTTCAATGGCATAACGATTGCTGGATCCGTGGGCTTTCAAAACATCGCCATTCAATCCCAGCAGGGGAGCCCCACTGTAGCGTTCAGGGCTCAGTTGATGTTTCATTGCCTTATAAGCCCCTTTGCTCATCAGTGCGCCCATTTTACGAAGGGGATTGGCGTTGAGCTCCTGTTCGAGAAAGCTGGTAATAGTGGCAAATAATCCCTCGCAGGATTTGAGTAAAACATTGCCTACAAAGCCATCACATACAGCAACGTCAATGCCATCACTGAACAGCTGAAATCCTTCAACCGGGCCCTGGTAATTAATTAGTGGCCCCAATTTTTTCAAGAGTTGATGCGTTTCGTTAATAAATTCTGTTCCTTTACCCTCCTCGGTACCGATGGAAATCAATCCCACGCGTGGGTTTTCAATACCCAGTGCTACTTTGCAGTAGTTTTTCCCAAGGATCGCATTGCTCACCATGTTCTCAGGTGACGGATTGGGATTGGCTCCTGCGTCGATCAGAACCCAATGCTTGGTTTGATTGGGAATGATGACCCCCAGAGCTGGACGGGCTATGCCTGGAATGGTTCTCAGTTTCAGGGTTCCACCGGCCATCAGGCTTCCGGTGTTTCCGCAACTTAGGACTACTTTGGCTTCCCCTTCTTTAACCAGCTCAATCGCCCGGACCATGGATGAATCTTTTTTCGCCTTCAGTGATTTGAGCGGTTTTTCACCCATTTCGATAACCTGAGAGGCGTGGAACACGCGAATTCGAGGATTCTTGGACAGTCCCTGCTCTTCCAAATGCTGGCGGATTGTGGATTCATCGCCCACGAGTATAAACTGCTCGGGCAAATGTTTCAGGCTGGTGAGAGCCAGAGCAATTCCTACGATAATCTCTCCTGGACCCAAATCTGAGCCCATGACATCTACTGCTATCGATGCTTTAGGTGAACCTGTCTCTTCAGCCATAGGGCGGTGAAAGTGGAGTAGCAGGTTCTCCTGGATTATACTTCGATATCAAGAACCTGACGACCACGGTACATCCCATTGGCAGGATTTACGCGGTGAGGTCGGAAAAGTGTATCGTCAGTGTTATCCTTTGATAATTCAGGGGCTTTAAAGCGATTGGCTCCGCGACGTAGGCGGCTGCGTTGCTTAGACTGTTTGCGTTTTGGATTAGCCATGGTGGTTCGAAAATTAAAGAGTTTTTTCTAGTCCCCGGATTTTGGGAAACGCATGTAAATAGGGGTCGGTTTTCTGTGGGTCAAGTACGCTTTGGATAATAATAGTATCTCCTACACGTAGAATACCACTGCCAGGACTACCGCCAGAACGATACGGTAGTAGCCGAACACGGCTAATCCGTGCTTCCCCACGTAGTTAACCATCCATTTTACAGCGATGGCGGCAGAAACAGCCGCAATTAGGCAGCCGAGGAGTGGCATCCACCATCCGAATGCGTCCGTGATGGGCAGACCCACCTTGTATCCTTTATAAATAGAAGCCGCTGAAAGAGTGACCAAACCTAGCAGAAAACTAAATTCTGCAGCTTTATTCGGTGACAATCGCACCAGATAACCCGCAATAATGGTCATCATTGAGCGGCTGGTCCCTGGCCACAACGCAACGCATTGCAAGGCTCCAATAAACACGCATTGTTTTAGCGTCAGTTCGTGAAGGTCCGGCCCAAGGTCGTCTTTGACTTGTTTGCGATGCCACCGGTCTACGATTAATATGGCAACCCCTCCTATAAAAAGAGCCAATACAACCGGTAAGTTTCCAAATAGGTAACGATCAATAAGATCCTTAAAGAGTAAACCAAGTACCGCGACCGGGATGAACGCTACCATCAGGTTTCTCAGAAGGAGAATACCGTTTCGGTCTTTCCCCAGGATGCCGAACAGAATGGTCAGAAGACGGTTCCAGTATAGGACTACTACCGCAGCGATTGCACCGAATTGAATAATGATGAGGTAATTGTTTATACCCACTTCAAGCGTTAATGGAATCCCGGCGGGATTTTCAGCCGAAGGCTTTTCCAGGAAAACTACCTTCCCGGATTTATCCGTCAGGACCGTATCGTCTGATAATTCAAGAAAGTGAGCGGTTAGAATGAGGTGTCCTGTAGAAGAAATTGGCAGATATTCGGTAATTCCCTCTACCAATCCCAGGATGCTCACTTCAAACAGGCCCAATTCCGCAGTTTCAAGCGTTTCTATGTTTGAATCCTCCTGAGCGAATGCAAACGAGCTAACAAGAATCAGAACGCTGAGTAGTCTAAGTGGGAAATTCCAGGAATGTGTATTTTTCAAAGCAGGACTTGAGTTCGGAGATTCTGTTCGGCAGCTTGAAACTCCCATGATTGGACTCGCAAGGGTAAATTTCCTATCTTTTAGAATATTATGAGTGTCTTAGAGAATTCTTTGCCGGAACTCAAAGCAGGTAACCCGCTTGAGTTTATTCAGGCCGAAGCTGCGGCCAATGAGTTGGCTTCTGCTGAAATCCCATCTGAGGTCAAAAAGGCCTTTTTAGTTGCTCTCAATGAGAAGGGCGAAACACCAGCGGAAGTTGCCGGATTTGCTGCCGCTTTTAGGCGACTGGCAATTAAGCCGCGTCTGGAGGATTACGCGGATGAAGCAATCGATGTTTGCGGCACAGGAGGCGACAAGTCTCACAGCTTCAACATATCGACGGTGGTCACACTGATTCTAGCGGCATCCGGCGTAAAAGTATTTAAGCACGGCAATCGATCGATCACTTCAAAATGCGGATCAGCGGAATTACTTCAGGCGCTCGGAGTAGAGTTTCTTACGGACCCCAAAGCCCTGCGCAAAGCTCTGGAAGCTTTGAACTTTGTTTTCTTTTTCGCTCCTGCTTTTCACCCGGCCTTTAAAGAGATAATGCCGGTGCGGCAGGCGTTGGCGCAGGAAGGGCACCGCACGATTTTCAATATTCTGGGACCGATGATAAATCCTGGTTCACCAGCCCATCAACTCACGGGAGTATTTGCCGGAGCTTGGGTAAAACCACTTGCAGAAGCATTCCACACACTCGGACTCAAGAATGGGATGTTGGTTCACACCGTGCTTGATGATACTCGTGGCATGGACGAACTTGCTTGCTGCGGCACTCCAAAATCTGCCGGCTTCGGTTCCTCCTGGGAAACGACGGTTGATTGGAATTGGGAGAACCTCGGCTTAGCTTCTTGTTCCGAGGAGAGCCTGAAAGGAGGAGACCTCGATTTTAATGTGCAGCTGCTGCATGATTTACTTGAAGGTAAGGCACCTAAAGGACTGGAAGACACAGTCGCTCTGAATGCCGGAGTGGCGTTTTCTATCCTTGGGAAGGTTGATTCTATTAAAGGCGGGATAGAACTGGCTAAGGAGCAGATGCTCGGTGGCGCGGTAAAAACCCACCTGACGGCTATCCGCGAATTCTTCGCTTCATGAATCGAAAGTACTTTGGTACGGACGGAGTAAGGGGCGAGTACGGTGCCTCTCTGCTTACAGACGCTTTTGCTTATCGGCTCGGCAAGGCAGTGGGTCGTTGGATACTGAATACGGTTGATAGCCCAACTATTGTCATCGGCCGAGACACCCGCGAATCGGGTCCTGCCCTGCGCGATGCACTCGCAGCCGGTTTTCTGGATGCTGGTAACTGTCGGATTGTAGACCTCGGTGTTATACCAACTCCGGCAGTGGCCGTTTATGTGCGAAATGTTCAAGCTAGTCTCGGAGTAGTCATTACCGCCTCCCACAATCCGGCTAAAGATAACGGGATTAAGTTTTTCAATTCGGCGGGATTAAAATTATCTGACGACGTTGAGTTGGAAATTGAAGCCCACATCGATACTATTAAAGAACCGGATACGATCACACCTCCTTTCATCGAAGAAGCAGTCGATAGTTCCGCCGGCTACCTGGATCTTCTTCAACCCGTCTTGCCACCTGCTTCGCTAAGCGGCCTCAAGATCGTCGTGGATACTGCCAACGGTGCAGCGCATAAAACGACACCAGCATTGCTGCTACATTTGGGGGCTGAGGTCATTGTCCTGGCAAATGAACCGGACGGAATGAATATCAACCAGGGAGTAGGTAGTCAGTATCCGGAGCATTTATCCCGACAGGTCCTGGAGCACCATGCGAATCTGGGCATTGCTCATGATGGGGATGCAGATCGTATTTTGGCCTGCGATGAAAATGGGAAAGTCCTGGATGGCGATACCCTCCTTTGTATCCTCGCTCTCCACGAATTGAAAAAAGGGCGACTCAATAACAATACCCTGGTCGCAACCCGGCAAAGTAACCTGGGCCTGGGTCGTGCTTTGAAGCAAGTAGGTGGACACCTGGTGAAGACTGATATTGGTGATAGGTACGTGTTGGAAGAGATGCTCAAATCAGGTTACAATCTTGGTGGTGAGAACTCAGGACACATTATTTTCTCTGATATTAATCCGGCTGGAGACGGGTTGCTTTCTGCACTTAAATTATTCTCCGTCATGGTTGAAGAAAAAAAGCCAATTTCTGAATTGCGATCATGCCTGGAATTATTCCCTCAAAAAACTGGGGCAATTTTGGTGAACGAAAAACCAGACTTGGAGGATATTCCTGAGATTCAAGATACACTCGCATCTCTTAAAAGTGAGATGGGGGACTCCGGAAGAGTCTTATTGCGTTATTCAGGGACAGAACCCAAAATTCGACTCTTGATTGAGGGTGAAAGTGCTGCCCAAGTGAATCATTGGTACCAGGTGCTTGAAACTCAAATACGGCAAAGCCTGACATAAGGGATGAAGGAATTAGCGATACACGAGCTGGACGAACGCCTGCAGAAGCAAGTTCAGCAAGCACGGCACGCGTTAACCAAGGGCGGTTTGGAGTTTGTTTTGCAAGTGTCTGTTGAATTACTCAAAAAACATCCTTCCGCCTATGAAGTTAGAGGACTGTTATGGGAAGCTCTGCGATCAACGCTTCCTCGAAATCCTTCGCTTGCGGAACGTTTGCGCCATAAAGCGGACGGTTTACAATTTATGTTTTCCACCCGGTCGTTGTTAAAAAAAGACCCGTTGGAATTGATACACCGCTGCGACGAAGCACTGCTCAGGAAGCAACTTTATCCCGAGTTGTTTCTGGCCCTTGAAAAAGCAGGGAGAGCTCTGGGGTGGATAGAAAATCAGGTGCTTGCCTGCCGTGCTTTGATCGAGTTGGAACCCGGCCTCTGTGCGCATCGACTCTCGTTGGCGAAGAATTTACTGGAAGCAAAACGACCCCTTGAGGCGATTGAGCAACTCGAGTGGACACTTGCTAAAGAACCTACAAACGGTGAGGCTCAAACACTTTTAAAGAATGCCTCCGTTGCTGAGACCCTTCAGCGGGGCAATTGGGAAGACACCACAACCAATTTTCATTCCAAATCCAAAGACGGTTAACAAACCAGTCATAACCCATGAAGGAGGGCATCACCCAAATCCGGTATTATAACCGACTATCTGGTAAGATCGAAGATGAGAAGATCTACGGTGAAGCTGCGCTTCGTTGGGCCTATTTTAATCCTGTTGGAAAGATTATTACTCACTTCATCGTTAAGAATCCCCTGGTCTCCCGTTTGTATGGTTGGCTGATGGATCGTCCGGGGAGCCAAAAGAAAATTCAGCCGTTTCTCGAACAGTATAAAGTGGATACCGGCGAGTTTCTTGAGCCGGCGGATTCCTTCCCTCATTTCAACGCTTTCTTTTATCGTAAATTAAAGCCGGAAAGTCGACCGATTGATAACCATGAAGTGAGTGTCTCGTTTCCTGCGGACGGCCGCCACCTGGCGGTGGAGAATATTCAGACCGCTGATACATTCTACGCAAAAGGGCAGGTATTTTTCATCGAGCTGCTAATGGTTGGCACACCCTACGGCCATTCCTTTGAAGGCGGCAGTCTTTTGATTTCGCGATTATGCCCGGTCGACTACCATCGTTTCCATGCACCCTTTTCCGGCGAGGTTATGAAACCTATTATGGTTGGCGAATCCTTGTATTCAGTTAGTCCCCTGGCTCTTTCTCAGAAATTGGATTACCTGATAAACAACCGTCGTTGGATTATTCCTTTCAAATTGGAATCTGGAAAACTCGCCGCGCTTGTTGTTATTGGAGCGACCTTCGTTGGTAGTGCCGAATTCACCTACAATCCCGGATTCGTTAAAAAAGGCCAGGAGCTCGGTTTCTTCAGATTCGGTGGCTCCTGCGTCGTAACCGCTTTCCCACATGGATCAGTTATCATAGACCCCGGCTTGTTGGAGCACTCACGGCAAGGGATGGAATCCTACGATAAAATGGGACGACCGTTTGGGATCCTTTGCTAGTTGGGAGTTTTAAGCTCCTAAAAACCAGAGTATAAGCTTTGATCTTGCCGCTTTGATTGAGTCCATTTCACACTTACCTCAGTTATGCACTCCCAATTATTTTCCTCAATTCCTCAACCCGGTTATTTGCTATTTGAGTCGTGCTTTATAACAGTGTTGAAGAAGAAAACATAAGCACGGAGGTCTTGGAGCAGCATAGCCGCAACCAAAGTTTAACCTAACCACAGATTACTCAGATAGGCACAGAAATGGTAATGATTCCTTAACCACGAATGGACACCAAGTGACGAATCATGAGGTAGGGACCGATCGCCGACTGTGTCGGGTCGAAGCTTTCAGCGTAGCCTGAGCGGTCCGATATCCTGAAGGGTTCAAAGCATTTTTCTAAACGGAAAAAAGATACAAATTTTAACCACCAGTCTTCGCCAAGGCTACGACACGGCACGGCTGATGACACTGATGAAAAAAGACCAAATTATTCGTGGTTAGCTTATGCGGTTTCGGATTTCGGGTCTGATTCTGTCATAAAGAAAGGAACGTATTTTAATACTGGCGCGTGGTTAATCGCGAAGTTCGTTGTGAAGAGTTGGGATATAAAAACGTTGCTTTAAAAACAAGATTCTACCGGATAGTAGTACTAAGACACGGAGAAAAAGCATAAATGGTTATTCCCGCAATCCCTCCGTGTCCTCTAGCGACCTGTCCTTCATAGCTCTGAGCGTCGTGGGAAGCGGGTGGTAAAATGAAAAGAGAAGTATGATTCAGGAATCCAAATCGGTTTTACGTTCATCAATAGCCTACGTGAGAAGTGCAAATGGAAATTCGTGCTGGATCGGACTGCTCATAACGCTTGCGTTTGGGCTTTCGTTGTCTGGATGCGCGAAGCACAGCGATAGCGGGGAAGCGAGTATTCCACCATCGCTCCCGGAAACAGTATCTTACTACACCTATGAAGTGATTAACGCTTGGCCACACGATCCCGAGGCTTTCACCCAGGGACTTTTATTTCACCAGGGCAGCTTGCTCGAGAGCACAGGGCTGAATGGCAAGTCGAGTCTGCGCGAGGTCGATTGGCAAACCGGCCGGGTTAAAAAGCAGGTTTCGGTGCCCGACCGGTATTTCGCCGAGGGTCTCACAGTGATCGACGGGAAGGCCTACCAGCTTACGTGGCGGAATCAAAAGGGATTCATTTATGATGCCGATACCTTTCAAGTGTTGGGCGAGTTTTCCTACCAAGGCGAAGGGTGGGGCCTGACCACCGACGGGAACGTTCTTATTCTCAGCGATGGCACGAATCAGATCCGGTTTCTCGATCCGACGACCTTCTCTGTTGTACGCACCATCAAGGTGCAGCATGATGGAAAGGCCGTCGATAACCTGAATGAGTTGGAGTTTATCCACGGCGAAATATTCGCGAATATTTGGCAGACCAACCGCATTGTGAGGATCGACCCTTCGACTGGCAGTGTTCGCGGCGTGATCGACCTGAGGGGTCTACTCGCGGTATGGCACCGACGACCAAATACTGATGTGCTTAATGGCATCGCCTACGATAGGAAGAGCGATCGGTTGTTCGTAACCGGAAAAAATTGGCCGAAACTTTTCGAAGTTCGACTGAAGCGTATACCTTGATTGGTACCGCCAAAAAGGGGTACGAGATTAATGAAAGAAAGCGCCAAAAAGGTGCCGAGCCTGGTTGTTTAGTTTAGTGTTTTATTGTAAATTTGCTCTCTATCACAAACAGCTTGGGTTACTACCTTTTCCGCGTTCTCAATCAATCCTCCCGTTCCAAAAATCAATTCCGTTTGTATCTGAAGTCAAATTGCACTAATCAGCAAGGTGCGTCCCCATTTTCGTGCGCGTCCCCATTTTCGTGCGCGCGCCATCGCGCTGGCTTGGTTCGGACACTTGGACAAAGCGGTGGCAGAATTTAAACGGCTTATTAAAATCCCCAGCCCGTTCAACGTGCACATGATGCGCCACTGCCTCGACTTCTGGCCGCTGCGCGACCACCCCGGTTTTCAGGCCATCCTCAATGACCCGGCTAACAGTAAACCGATGGTTCTGGATAAGCTATGAGTGAAAAGGAGAAACAGGATGAAGGCTGAAATAGTCAAACCCACCCCTTCGACAGGACTTCGGCGAGCTCAGTCGAGTCGCTCAGGACGGCGGGTCTCGCCTCTTTTTGAAAGAAGCTGATCCCAGACGTTATCAAGCCAGAAAATCTACCTTGCAATTTGAAACTTTAACTTTCAATTTGCAATAATGATCAAAAGGGCGCTCGAAGCAAAATTGGTTGAGGCATTATCAGAATCTCCGGCTGTCGCGCTACTGGGATCAAGGCAGGTTGGTAAAACTACCCTGGCTCTGGGTCTTTCGAAAAAGTCCTTTAATAAAGACATCGTTTATCTGGATCTGGAACTCGATTCCGATTTGGCAAAATTCAGTGATGCGGAAGCTTACCTGGGACGTTTGGAAAACAAATTGGTGATTATCGATGAAGCCCAGCGGGCACCAGAGCTCTTTCGCCTGTTGCGCGGTCTCATTGATGTCCGAAAACGAAAAGGTGAGAAGGCAGCCCAATTTCTTTTGTTAGGATCCGCTTCCCGGGATTTGCTCCAGCAGACATCAGAATCGCTAGCCGGGCGAATACGGTTTTTGGAACTCAGCCCTTTTACGGTCGAGGAAGTGAAGGATTCAACCTTCGACCTGGAAAGGCTCTGGTTGCGCGGAGGTTACCCGGATAGTTTCTTGGCTAATAGCGAGGACGCGAGTTGGGATTGGCGTATCAATTTTATAAGCACTTATCTCGAGCGAGATATTCCGCTCATGGGACCTAAGGTGCCTGCGGCTCGGATGAAACGATTCTGGACTATGCTGGCTCATGTGCACGGGCAGCAATTGAATTTGTCGAATCTTGGGAAAAGCCTTGAGACTAGCCATACGACTATCAGGAACTATCTCGACTTGTTGACGGACTTTTACATGATCCGTCAGATTCCGCCTTGGGCAGGCAACACGAAAAAGCGATTGGTCAAAGCCCCCAAGGTATATATTCGAGATAGTGGCTTGCTGCACACACTTTTGAATACGCCTGATTTGGAATCGTTGCTGGGGCATCCCATCCTTGGAGCCAGTTGGGAAGGCTTTGTGGTCGAAAACATTCTATCGAGACTTTCGTCGAAGTGGTGCTATAGCTATTACAGAACCTCCGCCCAGGCAGAATTGGATCTGGTGCTTGAAGGCCCCCTCAATCAGAGAGTCGCGATTGATATCAAGCGATCGGTCGCGCCCAAAATCACCAAAGGGTATCATTTTGCCTGCGAAGATCTGAAGGCTACGCAAAAGGTTGTGATCTACGCGGGAACCGAAACGTTTCCAATAAGTGGCGGGATAGAAGCTATGGGTATCAAGACTTTCTTAAATAGCTTAGATCATTAAATGTCTGGGTGGTAACCAAGCGGGTCAAGGTAACCAAGCGGGTCAATGTTCATATTTCATATCAAAGAATGGGTTGGATTGGGATATCTTTCTCGAGGTGTTTCGTCTCAAGTTTTCATTAAAACAGTTTTTAATTCCGAAGGCCCGCGGTACGACTGACACATCGGTTACAACCTGACCCCTGACTCTTCAACTGAATTGTGTTTGAAAACACTGTTATGGAAAATTAGAGAAATCAGATCATGCTAGAATTACGACCAAACTGTGAATGTTGCGATAGGGACCTGCCACCAGATTCTCTGGAAGCTATGATTTGCACTTTCGAATGCACTTTTTGCCAGACATGTGTAGAGTCCGTATTGAATCACAAATGCCCAAATTGCGGAGGTAACTTTTCTAAGCGCCCGATCAGACCTGAAAAGCACCTGATCAAAAACCCCGCATCGAAGATCAGGGTTTTAAAGAAATTAAGATGTACTTAATCGATTTGCGTAACAAGTCGATGAAGCATGGTACCTGGGAGGGGGGTCGAACCCCTACGCCTCGCGGCACTGGATCCTAAATCCAGCGTGTCTACCAATTCCACCACCCAGGCATAGGTAATAACGGTGAACCCGGTGTTCCGGGCCATTGGAAAGGTGGAAAGGTAGGTTTGAAGAATTCGAATGCAAGCTATTTTCTGCCCGCTTTTCTCTCCCAGCTAAAGATGAATTGTTGGGCGAGTCCGGCGTAAGCGCCGAAGTGTGTTCTCCCGAAGTGCGATACCTGTTTTGCGTTCCAATCGTTGAGTTGATACCGGTGCTGCATGGCCTTTAAAATCCAGGTGTCGACTGGAAATGCTTCGAGTTTTTGGTAACCAAAAAGCAAGGTGCAATCGGCTATTTTTTCACCTACTCCCGGCAAAGCGCAGAGTGTTGTCTTGGCGGTTTCGTAGTCTTTAGACTCCAGGTTTTTTAGGAGCTTTGGATCTTCGTGTAAGATGTCTGCGGTCTTTTTAATGTTCTTGGCGCGAAAGCCAAATTTACATTCCCGGAGTGCTGTTTCCTCAATGTTGCACAGCTGATCCCAGGTGGGTAATGATTTTTGCTTCCCGGAAATCTCCGATCCAAAACGTTTACGGATGAGGCTAAGCATTTCCTTGATCTGAACAATCTGTTTGGTGGCGCTGCAGAGAAAACCCAGTAGCGTTTCATCGCTTGGCTGGTTTAATATCCGCAATGCAGGAAAGCATGCCATGCACTTCTCAAGATGCGGATCGCTGCGCCAGGGCAAGGTGTCGTAGTATCGCTGATACGTGCTGTCTGTTCCTATGTATTTGCCGAATAGAGCGTCGGCCTCGTCAAAGAGATGGGGATGTGTCGCCCAGAAGATTTTGTTGGGGTTTTCCCAGCGGACGCGATAGGGGAGATGCGAAACCACACCTTCGTAGGTTCGGTCATCGGTCGCTTCCCAACAAAAAGCCTGCCCACCATCCAAAGTTTCTTTGAAAGAATCCAGGTCGGGATGCCAGTCTTTGTAATGCTGCCAATCCGACCAGTTGTTAGTCATCTCCCCAGAGGAAGCTGGTCGCTGATTCGATGGTATTACCGCCTGTTCCGATAACGGATAGTTTGTAGGCAACCGGCGGTTTGAGTTTTTCACCCCAGATTCCGCCGGTCAGTCCCAGAAAGATGGGCTGCTTGGCAGCAATGGGCGTATCAGCTTTAAATAAGTAGTCTTTTGGTTCCTTCGCTCCAAACTCATAGACTTCGAGTTTGAAATGGTCGATGGAGTGATTTCCTGAAAGTTGGAAGGTAACGTAATGGCCGGTCCGGTGATCTGAATCGGAGCGAATGATGATTCGATTTCCCGAAACTTCCACGCCGTCGAAATACTCGGAGATACGAGTAAACGATTCTTCTTCGTAATATTTCTGCTCTAGAAAATCGATGGAGCCAAACCCGAGTGTTACTGAGGCAAGTAAAACGGATAAAACTGAGCGCAATAGATTCATAGTGTTAGAGAGTAAGAAATCTTAGGGAGAGTCAATGTTCCCTGCGATGGTTCATCTGTCCTACCACGAGCTATACCTCTTGAGTCGAACGACTTCGTAGAGATCCGGATTCACACGTTGAATGAAACGACTCGGATTCATGAAATTGGTGTTGCCGCCAAACTGCGTCATGCGGGGCGAAGTCATGTAGAGCTCGTCCATAGCCCGGGTTGCAGCGACGTAGAAGAGCCGTCTTTCTTCGTCCAGGTCCCCACGGTCGATGGCCCGCTTTATGGGGAAGAGTCCGTCCGAGCAGCCTAGAATAAATACGATAGGAAATTCCAAGCCTTTGGCCTGGTGAACCGTGGTCAGACGTAATTGATCAGCATCGGGATCGATGGATTTTTGCGACGTGTCCGAATTCATAAGAATCAACTGCGAGAGAAGCTCCTGCAGGTCGTTAAATCGTTGCGCGAACCCGATCAAGCTTTGGAGATCATCCATTCGCTGAAGGTAATTGGGGTAGAGGGTTTTAATGTAATCCGAATACCAACCGTCCACTGCGAGGGATACCACATCTGCTGGTTTGTCCGTAGCCGCCGACTTTGAAATCGCCTGGACGGTGGCTGCCAGGGATTCCCAAAGGTCGCGGGCACCTTTGGGGACTTTTGCAACGACGGCTTTGTTAAGCAGCATGTCCGCGATGTGCTCGCCTGTTGTTTGAGCTTCCATGTAGGCAGTCGCATAAATCTTCTCAGCGGTTTTTTCTCCTACTTTGGGGAGCAGACCAACGAAGCGGTGAAAGGCCATCGAATCGCTGGGATTGTAGGCAAACTTTATTTGGGAAACCAAATCCTTGATGTGGGCTTGTTCAAAGAATTGAACACCACTGGTGATTTGAAAGGGAAGGTGTTGGCGGGTGAGTTCCATTTGTAGATCCACCGCCTGATAATGGGCACGGTAAAGTACGGTAATCTCACTCAATGATCGCCCTTCTTCCAGGAGTGCCTGAATACGTCGAATTACTATCGATGCCTCTTCTCGCCCATCCATCGTTTGAATCATCATCGGCATGATGTTTGGATCCTTTACGGGTTTTAATTCTTTGTAGAACCCGTGACCGGTATCGAACTGGTTGATAATGTCGTTGGCGAAACTGAGAATCTCCGGAGTGCTTCGGTAGTTTGTTTCGATGCGATACAGGGTCGTTTCGTCGTGCGTGTCAGGAAAATGAAGAATGTTTTCGTAATTCGCACCGCGCCAGGAATAGATGCTTTGTGCATCGTCCCCGACCGCCATGATCTGGTTGCGGCTACCTATGAGATCGATGATCTGAGCCTGGATCTTATTGGTATCCTGATACTCATCGACGAGAATATATTGAAATCGATTTTGGTAGTAGTGGGCGATTTGCTCCTGGGTTCTCAGGATTTCCAACCAATAAACGAGGAGGTCATCGTAATCGGCGACCTGCTGTTGTTTCTTCTTGGACTGATAAGCTGCATGGAATTTCTCAAAGTCAGGAATGTACTCCTCGAAATAGGGCGTGAATTGTAACACCGAGTCTTCAAGCGATTGACAGGTATTGCGCGACAAGCTGATGGCATTAGAAATGACCTTTGCTTTCGGGTTGTTCTTGTCCTTTAGAAAGGATGCATCGACTCCGCGGATTACGGAAGTCATCAACGACTCGGCATCTGACTGATCAAGAATCGTGTAATTGGAATTTATCCCTATAGGCTCCCCATGCATACGCAGTATACGCTGGCCGATCGAATGAAACGTCCCTCCCCAAAATGCCCGCCGGGGAACACCGGTAAGGTCTTCTACGCGCGCAAGCATTTCACGTGCGGCCTTGTTAGTAAACGTGAGCAGCAGAATATTGCCCGGATGCACTCCCTTTTCGAGCAAGTATGCCACACGGTAGGTTAGCGTGCGGGTTTTCCCGGAACCTGCTCCAGCCAGCACAAGGGCGGGACCATCCGGTGCTGTCACCGCGGCGTATTGCTCGTCGTTTAATTCGGCACGAAAATCAATCGGAGGATACCCCATTTGTTGTGGTGAGGAAGACCAGCTATCAGAATCCATAAAGAGAAGACGTTACGCATCGATCTTTCGGAGGGAAACAAATTTTCGAGAATCTGCATGAGCCCTTCTATGTGATTCTTTTTGCGGGGAAACTCAAAATCGGCAGCCATTTCGACAAGCTCAAGGAATGCAAGCTGCTACAAATCAAGATTGGGTAGCTGAACTATAGGAAGGGAGCTTGCTCCCGATTCTACCAGGTTCTGTTTATTCTGGGTCCTTCAATGGAATAGGCGGTTTACGCCTCCGGCTATGCCGATCCGCTTGAACCTACAAACGGCATTGCGGGACGCAATGGCCCTACCTTAATCGCACTCCGTGGGTTTTATGTTTTGGAAAAGCTCAGAGTAAGACCAGGTCGTCTCTGTGAATAACATCGAGCTTTTTTTTGTCCGGGAAAGCCTCGGCGATTTCTTCGGATGACTTGCCTCTGATGACATTTATTTCGTCGCTGGAAAATCGGGTGATTCCACGGGCAAAAACTTTGCCTGATTCATCTGCGATTTCAATCAGAGTATCCGCCAAGAACTCGGAATCACAGATTTTAATTCCTTTTGCCAGAAGGCTACCGCCGTGTTTTTGGAGTGCTCTGGCTGCTCCATCGTCTACGAGGATTCTTCCATTCGTTTTTGCAAAGTAGGCCAACCAGCGCTTCTTGCTTTCAAGAGGAACGTCCGAAGGTAAAAAGAAAGTGCCTTCGGCTTTCCCATTTAAAAGATCGACAAGAATATTTTCAGATCGGCCTGCTCCCAAAAAGACGCCACATCCCGAGTGAGTCGCCACTTTGGCTGCTTCGATCTTCGAGGTCATTCCGCCAACAGACGTTTCACTGGAAGTTCCTTTTGCGAGCCCTTCGATTTCTGGAGTAATGGTCTCCACGATCGATATCAATCGTTCATCATTGTCCAGATCGAGTAGTCCCGGGACGGTAGTGAGGATCGCGAGCACTTCGGATTTCGTAATACTTGCGACCAGGGCTGAAAGAATGTCGTTATCGCCAAACTTTATTTCCAGCTCCTCAGCACTGACTGAATCGTTTTCATTGATTATGGGGACGACTCCTTCGCCCAAAAGCGTCTCCATTGTTCGCATAATCGCCAGGTGGCGTTTGCGGCCCCGCACATCATCCCGCGTTAGCAGGATTTGGGCGACGACAATTCCAAAAGGATCGAAGTGTTTTTGCCATGTCTGAGTAAGAATACTTTGCCCTACCGCGGCACAGGCCTGGAGTTTCTCAATCGCTTTGGGCCGTTTTTTCATGCCCAATTTTCCCATGCCCAATCCAACCGCTCCGGAGCTTACGAGAATAACCTGAACCTTTTGTTTGCGCAGCTCGGCAACTTGATGACAAAAGGATCGTACACGCAGCTCGTCCATCTCCCCGTTTCCTGATGTCAGGAGATTGGTTCCCACTTTAACGACGATCCGTCGTGCGTTGGAGAAATGTTTAAGCATGGTCGGTGTGATATTAGATCCGCGGGATGGGAATGGATTTATTGAGAAACGCCAATAAAAAAGCGCCGCTGACGCGGCGCTTTGTAAATGTTTTATCTGTGGCCGGTGTCGATTGCGTTACTACTCCTGACACAAACGACCTGGCTCGTATTAGACGCTTAGATCTGTTGAAGCTCCTGTTCTTTGCCCTTCATGTGATTGTCGATGTCAGAGACGTGTTTGTCGGTGTGTTTTTGAACTTCCTTTTCAGCCAGTTTAAAATCGTCCTCCGAAATATCGCCGTCTTTTTTGGCTTCTTTTAGGAGGTCGAGCGCATCTTTACGTGCATGACGCACACTGATTCTACCATCTTCCGCCATGCGATGGGCCACCTTGACCAGCTCGTTTCGGCGATCACCGCTTAGTTCCGGAATGGGTAGGCGAATAATGTCACCATTGGTAGCGGGATTCAGACCAAGGTTTGAAACTTGAATAGCCTTTTCAATGGGCTGAATAACGGATCGATCCCAAGGTTGGATTTGAATCGTCCTGGAATCGGGTGTGGTAATCGCCGCCATGTCCCGCAGGCGCATGCTGCTACCATAGGCCTCCACCATGATGTTTTCCACCATGGATGGAGATGCTTTTCCTGTATGTAGGGTTGAGAAATCGTGAATAGTGTGGTCAACCGCTTTGGCCATACTTTTTACCATGTCATCTATTATTTCTTTGCTCATAAATCTGGGTCTTGTTGGTTGAGGTTCTAGTGTACCAAGGTGCCGATTTTTTCACCAGATACAGCTTTTTTAATAGCACTTGGATCATTCAAGTCGATTACCATGATCGGAACTTTATTATCCATGCAAAGCGAAAAGGCGGTCGAGTCCATAACCCTTAGCCGTTGGGCCAGGCATTCCATGTAACTCAGCTCATCATACTTGATGGCATCGGGGTACTTCATGGGATCTTTATCATAAATGCCATCCACCTTGGTCGCTTTTAAAATTATTTCGGCTTGAACTTCATTGGCTCTTAAAGCGGCGGTGGTGTCGGTGGAAAAATAGGGATTTCCTGTTCCAGCACCAAAGATGACCAAACGTCCTCGTTCCAGGTGTCGCGTGGCTCGACGAAGGATGTATGGTTCTGCGACAGCATCCATGCGGATGGCGGACAGCACGCGAGTAACCACTCCGAGTTTTTCAAGGCAATCCATCAAAGCCATTGAGTTGATGACCGTGGCCAGCATTCCCATGTAATCGCCTGTGGTTCTTGCGACTCCTTTACCTTCACCCTGGAGCCCGCGGAAGATGTTTCCGCCTCCGACAACGACACCGATTTCAATACCCATATCCCAAATTTCTTTGAGCTGTTTACAGATCCGTAGCAGGATTTGCGGATCGATAGGATCACCCGAATCGGGATTTTTTAATACCTCACCACTCACCTTCAGAATGATGCGTTTATATTTCAGATCGCGTTTGGCGGGCGTGTCGGTTTGCATTAAAACGTTGTTGTAGGTGAATGAGTGTTAGGTCGTCAACCGTTGAAAGGCTCGGATTCATAGCTTTTTTCGCTGTAATGCACCTGTTTTGGGGAAATTAATAACTCGTCCAAGACGTCGTTTTCAGTACTTGACGTGCCAAATAAATATTTCCACGTTACCTGCCTTTATTGTAGCCCGATGGTGTAATTGGTAACACAACTGGTTTTGGTCCAGTCATTCTAGGTTCAAGTCCTAGTCGGGCTGCCATCCTTCGCTTTCACTTCGTTCAAGCTTCGGATGGCACGCCATTGAGCTCACAAAGGAGAACTTGATTCGATTTAAAAATTGCGAAGGATGCCCTTCGTAGCTTTAGCGAAGTAGGGCTTACTGAATTTCGCTTTCACTTCGTTCAAGCTTCGGATGGCACGCCATTGAGCTCACAAAGGAGAACTTGATTCGATTTAAAAATTGCGAAGGATGCCCTTCGTAGCTTTAGCGAAGTAGGGCTTACTGAATTACGTTTATCGATTAGAGAG